>JAEUVL010000231.1 GCA_016786965.1 Chitinophagaceae bacterium | reverse complement strand
TATATGATTTACCGTATTGTCGCAGATAAGTATTGCGGAGGTTTCTTTTGTTATTTCTATTTTCCTGCTGATAGTAAATGAAAGCTGTAATACGGCCTGGTACAATTGTGTGAAGTTATAGCGGTGACGGCCATCGGTCAGAGCAGTCTTATTTCCGTAATGGTCGGCTGCAAATTTCAGGATAAAGCACAAGTTGTTCCTGTGCTTGCGTTTTGCCTTCCACAGGGCTATCAGTGAGCCGGGTGTGAGGAACCTTGATTTAATAAGATGATAAATGAACAGCATGGTCAGGCTTTCTTTTTTAAATGCCTCACTTGCAGGCGGTACCATAGGTTGGGAAACAGGACAGCTGAAAAAACAATAATCCCTGTCCACCAGGGGCGGTATTTTCTTTTTTTATTGACCAGCCGGTTAAGAATGATCGTAACAGCTTTTGCTTTGCTCATGGCCGGCCGTTTATGATTGATCTCGTTTACCATGCTCATGCGGGTTCTTACAACAGGCAGGTAAACACTGCTGACAGCAACCTTCTTCACCCGCAATTCCGGTTCCATGCACCGGAGCCATTGGTCAAATGCAACTTTGGAGGACTGATAAGCCGACCAGCCAGCGGTGGGGGGAAGTAAAACATTTTGTGCAGAAACATTGACTATTTGGCCTTTCCGGGCCACCAGGCCTGGCAAAATGCCCAGTAGTAGTTGCACCGGCCCGGTATAATTGGTGGCACTGCATCGCCGGGTGTCTGTGTAACGGTCAATAGAGTTATCAAGCCCCCGGTGTATTGATTTACCAGCGTTATTAATAAAAATATCTACTTCAATTTGCCGGGTGGTAAGATTGTGCAGCAATTCTATTATTTGTGATTCTTCTCTCAGGTCGGCACAAAAAATATGTATTGAGCAAGGTTTATCCAGGCAGCGTTGTTGAAGTTCTTCCAGTTTTTGTCTTGTCCGGGCTACCAAGATGAGGGTGACCTTATAGCTGCTGAGTGCTTCCGCTACAGCCGCCCCAATACCATAGGAAGCGCCAGTGATAAGTATAGTTTTGCCCGATACCGCTTTAACCAGGTCTTCGGTACTGGCGCCGGGCGCCGGAAATAACAGCTTCTCCAGCAAGGTTTGCCTGTTGTGGTCTTCGTAGTCTGGAATGGTGGCTTGGTTCATTTGCAATGGTGGTCAAAAATAGTGGTTACTGTAAGAAATGAGGGCAGGGAAATACAAGTATATAAAGTGGTGAGGCTGAATGGTATCATCAATATGGCTGGAATGGGGTTGGAGGCGTATAAGCACGGAGCAGCAATGGATGAACCCTTATTTAAATCCCCTATAACTTTCCTATATGTCCGGTATAAGTCCCCTATAAGTTGGCTATAACTCCTTAATTTTGGGTAAATCAAATAGTCATATAAAAAATGGAGTCCTATGCCAAAAGGTAAATTGCCACCCTGCCCGGACCCGGAGCTTTATATACTGGTAAAGACAAAGGAGGGTTCATTTTGGAGACGAAAAAGGGGAACGGTGAAAAAGGCGTCCCTTAATAAAACTTTTTCTGATAATAACCAGGCATTCAGGATCCTGATGCCAGCGGCGGCCAGGATGGTGAAAAAGCTGTACGCATATACCCGCCAGCTTGACATGGGACGGATAACGGCAAGGATCGCCGGAAAGTGGCTTAAACCTTTTATTGATACAGGCGCCATTTCTTTTGCGGCCCTTAATAAGATGGAACTGCAAAGGGACCATCCGCTGGAGCATTTATGCAATGCGAATTATATCATTACAGCTAATGGGGGTGTTCACCGTATTTATATTGACCTGGTATCGGGCCAAGTAATAGCCCAGAATACACTGGTGACTGATTATTATTTTGAAGCAGTGCTGCTATATGGAGATCCCACTACGGATGGAGGGCTTGTTACCAGAGACCGTACATCGGAGCTTTATCATTTTGGGGCGGAGACGCCAGCAGGCTGTGCCCTGGAAATTCCCTGTGCACCGGCTGGTGAGCCGTGGCTGTTGTTTTTGAAAGTGAGTTGCCTGGAGGAAAATGAAATGGCGGCTCATTATAAAAACTATGCCATGAAGGTGGTGGGGGTTGGGGTGGGAGAAAGGAAAAGCTAGTTAAGCATTGTTTCAAATTCTATTAACTTATACTTTATGAAACCACTTGTATTCTTTCTATTGTTTTGCTTTTCCATAAAAGCTGCTGCGCAAGACTCTTCTTTTGCTCTGTACGGCCAGATAACCAAAAAAGGTGTCAATTGGAGGATGGATGGCAGCAAACTGAACTTTAAAGAATTAAAGTCTGCTATTTACAAAGTACCCGAAGCAATACCTTATTATAAAAGAGCAAATAACCGGAAAGTAATTGGATTTTCTCTTTTAGCCCCAGCCGTAGCATTTGCTTTTTTAGGCACAATGAATCTGGATGTTAACAGCCCACGGTATGGAAATAACAGATCCGGATTTAGCGCTGCTGCTATTATAACATACGGAACATCCATATTCTTTATGGCCAGTTCATTAAAGCAGCTAAGAAAAGCGGTGGGTAAGTATAACGAGGGGAGGAAACTAATTTACTAGCGATATGTGAACAACATAATAAAAAAGGCGGCCCTTGTAAGAGGCCGCCTTTTTTATTATTTAAATTATGTGTGCTTATGGCATATTATCCAAATTCAACGGATACCGGTATATGCCGTCATACCCGGGATAGATACCTTCCAGTTGAATTGTTTCGCCTTTAAGGCTGTTGATGGCCCTGTTAAGTTCTTCTATATTAGCTATATCAGTGCCATTCACACTGGTGATCACAAATCCATCCTGCATTCTTGTTTTGCTGAAAGGCCCCCCGGCTTTTATTTTCTTTACGAGTACGCCCCCTTCCAATTCATATTGCATGGCGGTTTTCTTATCAAGAGTTTCCAGGTCAGCCCCCAATTTTTGACTGGAGCCGGAAGATGCCAGCTGTTCGTAGGTACCTGTTTTGCTGGACAGGGTAGCTGAAGTTGTTTTTTCTACTCCATCTCTTTTATAAGTAATGCTGATCTTTTCTCCTGCATTATAAGAGGAGATCGTCGCCTGCAATTCTGTCCATGAGTTGATCGGCGCTTCATTGATCTTAGTGATAATATCGCCTGGTTTCAGCCCGATACCAGCGGCCGCTCCATCCTTGGCCACAGTACCAATATGAGCTCCGTCACCTGCATCAATTTTATCTTCTGCTACCTGAATTCCTAAATAGGGTCTTTTTACATCACCATATTTAATGAGGTCGTTCACGATTTTCTTTACCAGGTTCACGGGTATGGCGAATGAATAGCCAGCGTAGGTGCCGGTAGGGGCATAGATGGCTGAATTAATACCGATCAGCTGACCATCGGTACTGATTAATGCACCACCACTGTTGCCCTGGTTTACAGCCGCATCTGTTTGTATGAATGATTCAATCGGGGTAGCGCTTTGTCTTCCGTTGATACCAATATTTCGGCCCTTTGCGCTAACGATACCGGCGGTAACCGTGGTTTCCAGTGTAAGCGGGTAGCCAATAGCGAGCACCCATTGGCCAAGTTTTACGTTATCAGAATTACCATATAGCAGGAAAGGGAAACCAGTTCCATCAATTTTTAATACTGCGATATCGCTGCTTGGGTCCTTGCCGATCACTCTTGCCTTATACACTTTTTTATTGTTCATGGTCACGGTGATCTCATCAGCCACTCCGTTGCCGCCGTCGGATACTACGTGGTTATTGGTAATAATGTATCCATCATCGCTGATGATAACGCCACTGCCAGAAGCTCTTTGTTCAGGTTGTATCTGTGGTCCAAACCCTGAGCCAGGGCCAAAGAATTGTTCAAAAAGATCTTCCATACCACCACGGTTGCGGGGGAGCTGGTTGCTTATCTTTTTAGCGGGGATCTTTGTTTTAATGTGTACGACTGCGGGTACGGCAGTATTGGCCGCCTTGGTAAAATCAATGGGTTCTCCGGCACCGGTGGCATTATCAAAAAAACCGGCATAGTTGGCGGGAACATTGCCATTTGCGGTTTGAATGAAAGCGGAGGACTGTTTACGGGACACTTTGTTGTAGATCCACACACTTCCAATAGCTGATATTGCACTTACGGCAACAACGAGTAAAAGCTGTTTGAGTTTCATAGTTTTTTTATTTTCTTATCTCCTAATGGGTTTAAATGGGCCATACGATTTTCTCAAATCCTGTGCCTCTGCTCTGCAAAGTAACAAACTGTCAGTTCAGGTGTTCAAACCGTCAGTTCAGTTTAACAAATCTTTACTAAGAGCTTCGTACTTCTGCCTAGATGTAAATTTATTAAGAAATACGGGGAATCAAAAGCCAGGGTTTTATAAACGGCAAAGGAATTCAAGGGTGTCCACCCCATCGGCATAGTCTGACAGGGATGGGACCTGGCTTTGCCCAAAAGGTATAAAGCCGCTTCCCACGATGCACTGCAGCTCCTGATTGGCCATAAGTTCTCCGGCCAGCAGTTCCTTGTCTTCATAGTATCCATAGTTCAGTTGGCTGATGGGGGAGAAGAGAGAGGGCTCTTCCACCAGCAGCAGTGCACCACTGCTCATATAGTATTTTTTATTGAGCAGGTGCAAAGCGAGGTTGTAGTCGTAATTGTTTTTGTATTTATGGAGATCTGCCAGGTAATTGTATTTTTTAAAGGCCTCTATCAGCGGTATAAAGTCATAGCCTGAGGGAACATAGATCTTGGTCACATTTCGGCAACCCAGCCCGAAATACAAGAAAACATCGTTGGCAAGAAGTTCCAGTTCCTGAGCAGTTTCATTGCCTGTCAATATGGCTGCAGAGGTCCTGTTTTGCCGGATGATATGCGGGTATTTGCCAAAATAGTATTCAAAATAGCGGGAAGAGTTATTACTGCCAGTTGCAATATAGGCATCACATCCTTTGAGCATATCGGCAAAGCCGGAGAGTTTATCCATTTCCGGTTCCCACTCTGCCATTTTTTCAGCTAAGTGTTTAATAAGGACCTGGTCTTTGGAGGAGGGTTTTACAACAGCCCTGTGCCCGGAGATAAAAACAGCCAGCCAATCATGAAATCCTACCAATGGAATATTACCTGCCATTACAATTCCTACCTGGCGGGGTTGGTCATTTGTTTCCGGCAGGGGATACCCGGCCAGCCATTTTTCGAGCTTATCTTTTTGCAAAAAATGATGGGCAATATTTGCTACGGCAAGATCAATAAATTCGGGTACGAACCAGCCATTTTCCCGGCTGGCCCTTTCTTTTGCATGCTGCCACTCTTCATTTTCTCCTAAAATATATTCTCCAAGCCGGACCAATAAATCAATACGATGTGGTAAATTCATTCGTAACATTTAATTTTGTCACGCAAAAGTAACTCTGAACCCATTAATTAAAATTTTATGGCTATTAAGATCACTGAAGAATGTATCAACTGTGGCGCCTGCGAGCCGGAATGTCCCAATAATGCTATCTATGAAGGTGGTGTGGAATGGGCAGTTTCCGATGGAACCACCGTCAAAGGACCTTTTACCCTGCTGGATGGCTCTGTAGTGGATGCGGATCAGAAAAATGCCCCTGTGGCAGTTGATATTTACTATATCACACCCAATAAGTGCACTGAATGCCAGGGCTTTCATGAGGAGCCACAGTGTGCGGCTGTTTGCCCGGTAGATTGCTGTGTACCTGATGAAATGTACCAGGAAACCGTAGAGGAACTTACTGCCAAGAAAGATAAACTGCACATATAATAGTTGTACTGGTTTATCAGAAAGAGGGCATCAGCTTTTAGGGGCTGATGTGCATAATTTTTTAGTGCAAATTGTCGTATTGCCTGTAAAGTTTTCTAACTTACAGGTGTATCGTAAAGATATATAGCAGTGAAAGCTGCCTAAAGAGTGGCGGGTGATATTTCCCGTCGTAAAAAGGTGAAGGAGAAACGGCCTTCACCTTTCTTATTTTCAGTCCTTCCCAAGTAGTATAAACCAGCAGGCAGAGGAACGGCCCTTCAGTTATAATAATTTTGTTAATCCATCTTCATAATTAGCCTGCGAGGTTGGGCGTCTTGAAATTTTCTGCAATATTTGCATAACTTATCCCGTTCACCCGGGATCAAAACATACTACACAACTACGATGAAGAAAAATATAGCTCTTGTGACCGGCGGTTTTTCGGGCGAGGCGGTTATTTCCTACAAAAGCGCTGTTACGATTGATAATAATCTTGACAGGAACCTCTTTAATGTATACAAGATCGATATCAATTCCAAAGGCTGGCTATATGAATTGCCGGATGGCCGCAAAACAGAGATCGATAAGAATGATTTTTCGCTCCCGATAGATAATGAAAAGATCACTTTTGATGCCGTATTCATCGGTATGCATGGTACCCCGGGCGAGGATGGAAAACTGCAGGGCTATTTTGATATGCTGCAAATTCCTTACACCGGCTGCGATGCGGCTACTTCTGCCATCACCTTCAATAAAAGATACGGCACAGCAGTGGCGGGTATGTCGGGTATTGGGGTTGCCAAATCAGTTATACTCATAAAAGATAAATTTATCAGCCCAGATGAGATAAGCTCCAATCTGCAATTCCCGGTCTTTATTAAACCCAATAATGGTGGTTCCAGTATCGGGATGTCAAAAGTGGAGAAGCCTTCGGATGAATTAGGCTATGCCATCGAGAAAGCTTTCAAGGAAGATGACCAGGTACTGGTGGAAGAAATGGTTGAAGGACGGGAGTTCACCGTAGGTGTTTTCAGGTCAAAAGGAAATATCATTGTATTACCTATTACGGAGGTAAAAGCGCATGCTGATATGGCCTTTTTTGATTTTGAAGCGAAGTACCAGGGTAAGTCTACAGAAACAACTCCAGCAGAAGTGGATGAGGTAACGGCTGATAAAATAAGGGATGCTGCTAAAAAAGTTTACACAGTGTTCAATTGTAAAGGGGTGGTACGGATAGACTTCATTTACAATGAAAAAGAAGGGCGGCCATACATGCTGGAAGTGAATACCATCCCCGGGCAAAGTGAAGCGAGTATTGTTCCTCAGCAGGTAAAAGCGATGGGATGGAGCCTGAAGGAGTTTTATACAAAATTGGTGATGGAATGCTTTGAATGAGAAGAGGATGATCTCATTAAATGTCTTTTAAATTAAAATGAAATAGCAGCAGAGGGGATCTGTAAGCAACAATATCTCCTGATTTCAAAATTCAAAACTCTAATTGTGTTCAAATTCATCACACAGCGCCCCTTATGGGTAAATATACTGGCTGGTATCATACTGGCTATTGGTCTGTTTTCCCTTTTCCTTTTTTCGCTCGACTGGATCACGGGCCATGGAAAATCGGGCACCGTACCTTCTGTAAAAGGGAAAAAGTATGAGGAGGCGGTGAAAATATTAAAGAAAGCTGGGTTTGATGTGGAAGTGCAGGATTCTATTTATGTGGATACTGCTAAAGCGATGACGGTGATCAAACAATTTCCCGATGCTGATGAAATAGTAAAATCGAACCGGACCGTCTTGCTGATCATCAGCAGGGCCATACCGCCTGAAATGGAAATGCCCAACCTGCTTGGCTACAGCTTCAGAAATGCTGAAATGGTGTTGAAGAATATGGACCTGAAAATAGGTGACACTACTTTCAGGCCAGACTTTGCGAAGAATGCCATCCTGGAACAACGGTATAACGGGGCTATCATTGCTCCCGGTACCAAGATCAGGAAAGGTAGTGTGATCTCGCTGGTGCTTGGTGATGGGATAGGCGAAAAAGAATTTGCTGTGCCGGAAATTACCGGCATGCTTTTCAGCGAAGCCAAAGAGTTGCTGGAAGAACACGGGATAATAATCGGGGCAATCGTTACGGATGCGAATGTAACCGATACGCTGGGTGCCTTCATCAGCCGTCAAAACCCGGAACGCTTTGACGATGAGAAAAGATTACAGCGTATCCGCTCAGGGCAAACGATGGATGTGTGGTTGCAATCGGATAAACCTGTAGGTGACAGCCTTGAGAAAAAAGGAAGAAGTATTCCTGCAAAGAAAAAGGAAGATGACAGTGAAGGAGATGGGGGTAAAGATTATTTATAAAAACAACTGCTATGCAAAACATTTCTGTAGAGGAATTAAAAGCCCGGATGGATGCCGGGGAAAAACTGAACCTGATCGATTGCCGGGAACCACATGAATATGCAGAGTTTAACATCGGCGGACAACTGATCCCGCTTGGAAGGTTTCAGTCTATGCAAATAGATGAGTTAGAAGACCTGAAAGAGCAGGAGATTATTATCCATTGCCGGAGCGGCAATCGTAGCGGCCAGGCCTGTATGCTGCTGGATGCAATGGGCTTCAAAAATACCAAGAATGTAGTAGGAGGAATGCTGGATTGGCAGTCGAAGTTCAGCAGTACGAATTAAGTGACAAGCGATAAAAAGTCAAAACAGGAAGTACGAAGGAACTAATTGTCCCTTCGTACATAGTATTTTGCACCTACAATTTTACGTTTACCCCAATCATAAAATTCCTTCCGGCCATCGGGAAATAATAATTCTCTGTAATGGTTGAACCTCCTGCAATATAGCTGAAGGTGTATCCATTAGGCTCGTATTCTTTCGCCCAGACATTGTTTATCTGCGCAATGATGTTCAGTTCTTTAAGCTTGATCATTCCTGCCCGGATATTTTTTACAGAATAGATGGCCCTTATATCCTGCGTAAAAAATCCATTAAGCACCCGTGCATCGTTAGAGGTGTTATCGAGATATTGCTTACTTACATATTTGTGCAAAAAACTGATCTCTGTATTTTTTACAGGTATGAGATTTATAGCAGCTCCGCCAACTATAGCAGGAGAGTAGGCAATGTCTGTTTTTGTAAATGAGTTCTCTTTTTGTCCCCCGTTGTCATAGTCGTCAATATACTCGGTGAAATCCAATACCTTGTTTTTGCTAAAAGCTAGGTTTGCTGTTGTATTCAGCCAGGGAAATAGCGTAACAGCACCCTGCAGTTCAATACCAGCACGGAAGCTCTTTGGTATATTGGTACGGGTATAGGCGCCCACGTCATTTATTTTTCCTGTTAATACGAGTTGATCTTTATAGCGCATATAATAGAAGGTGGCTGACAATGAATAGTTCTTCCGGGTCCTTTCCATACCCAATTCTATATCGTGCAGCTGTTCTGGTTTCGGTTGTTGCAAACGATCTGCTTCAAAATCATCCCTGTTGGGTTCTTTATTGGCAATACTATAGGATAAGTAGGTTCTCCAGTCGTTCTTTTTATAATTTATACCAGCTTTTGGATTGAAGAAATTAAATGTATTATCCGTAAACAACGTGGGGTTATTCCTGAAGCCATTCATGGTATAGCTTACCCGGCGGTATTGCAGATCATAAAAAACGATCCAGTTGGCTGATACCTGTGTTTGTTGTTTCAGGTAGATATTGAAATCTGTTTTCCGGGCATCAAGGTCGTACCAGTTCTTGATGGAAGTAAGGCCTTGCTCCGCCCATATTACTTTACCAAAATGACGGCCATCATAGCGGGTATAGCCGCCGCCCAGTGTTGCCTGTATTTTATTATGCTTATACTGGAAAGAGAAAATGTTGCCATAGAAATCATTATCCAGCCAAAGCTGCCGTATCATATCTGATTCTGTAATGGGGGTGCCGGTGGATGGCGGGTCAGGCATACCGTAGCTTGCATATTCTTCCCCGGCCTTATATTGTTCATAGTATCCTTTTCCCGTAGTAAGAAATATGGCAGTATTGAAACTGATCTTTTTGCTAAGCAACTGGCTGAAGAATAGCTGGTAATGTGTTTGAACAAAATTATCGGTCTCATTATCATACGGTTCACCAGGTTTTTCTGTTCCTGCATAATTAACAGTGCGATTGCCGTTCTTAAGATCAGTCTCTGAGATGCCGTACCAGGCCTGGTATGTTTTTTCTTTCCCTGAAAACACATTCACCCGAACGGATGATTGAGGTGTGATATACGCCGTGGTAAAATGAAATGATTTAAGATCGCTGGCAGCCCGGTCGATATACCCGTTGCTGCTAATGCGTGACAGCCGCAGCTCTGAAGTAAAACCGTTGAGCAGGCCAGTGCCTGCTTTAATAGTGTTCTTCCAGCTATTGAAGGAGCCGTAACTGTTATTGACTTCACCATATGCTTCATGGTTTACATCATTGGTGCTGAAGTTGATACTGCCACCAAAAGCCCCAGCGCCATTGGATGATGTGCCTACTCCTCTTTGAATTTGTATGCTACCAGTAGAGGAAGAAAAATCCGGCAGATCAACAAAGAATGTTCCCTGGCTTTCGGCATCATTATAGGGGATTCCATTAAGTGTTACATTGATCCTTGTTGCATCGGAACCCCTGATGCGGATACCGGTATATCCAATGCCATTACCTGCGTCCGAATTAATGACAACACCGGGAGTTTGATTTAATAAAAAGGGGATGTCTTGCCCAAGGTTGACCTTTGCGATCTCCTTTTTAGAAAGATTTGTTTTGGTGAAGGGCGAATTTTCACTGGCCCTTATGGCCCTTACCTCCACCGGTGATAATACAAAAAAACTGTCTTTGGGAGGTTCAGATTGCACTTTGGCAGGTGCAGGCACCTGGGCAAAAGAACTGGTGGTTACAGCCAGTAACCAACCGATCAAAAAAATCCTCTTCATTTTTTAAGATTTAAACGATTAAAAAATAAGAGGGAAACGCTGTTGAGAAAGGACAACAATAGGAGATACTCCTTCCCTTCGCAGGCATTACCCTGACCAGGTTCTACGGGTATGATCTCAGACCTGCTATCAGTTTGAGTGATACAGGACACCCCGGGAAACGCTGAAAATCAAAGCCTTTGGTTAAAAAGCCCTGAACTGGTGCAAAAATAGGAAAGAATATTCTTATAACTGTGTAACTTTTCTACACTACTCTTCGTATCACTCTAAACCATAGTTTATGAAGAAGTTATTTCTGTTTTTATTTCTATTGGCCGGAAGTTGCCTGGCACTATCAGCACAAAAAACGATTAATGATGCGAATGCAGAAAAAAGGACCATTGGCAGTTTTCACGGTATTGATGTAGCAACGGGCATTGAGCTGATCCTTACGGAAGGAAGTACGGAAGAGGTAGCAGTAAGCGCCGCCAAGCCAGAGTTCCGGAATAATATTGTTACAAAAGTTGAGAACGGGATTCTGAAGATCCATTACGATAGTAAACTGGGTGCTGTGAACAGGAAAAAGGAAACTAAAGATCTGAAAGCATACGTTTCATATAAAATACTGGATCATCTTCATGCCACCACTGGTGCTGAAGTGGAGATAAACGGAATATTGAAAAGCTCTTCTCTCGACATGAAAGCTAATACAGGTGCCACGATAAAAGGCCAGGTAAGTATCACAGAGCTCAAAGTGGATCAGAATACAGGCTCCAGGGTTTCATTATCCGGGAAAGCTGACAAACTTGAGATTGAAGGAAGTACAGGCAGCAGGTTTACAGGAGAAGAAATGATTACCGCAGACTGTAATGTGCAAGTTAGTACTGGTGCCCAGGTGTACGTTACGGCAGAAAAAGAATTGCAGATAAAAGCCAGTTCAGGCGGTGTGGTGAGATATAAAGGCGGAGCCTCCATCAAAGAAATAAAAACTAATAGCGGGGGAAATGTATCCAAAATCAAAGACACTAAATAATAATAAACCAATGAATAAAGTATTATTCCTGCTGACCCTTCTTATTGCTGGTACAGCAATAAAAGCTCAGCAGATCAACGATCCGAATGCCCAGGTAAGAGAAGTAAGGGACTTCAATGCCATCAGTGTATCACATTCTTTTGACGTTTACCTTTCGCAGGGTAAAGAGGAGGGAGTTGCGGTAAGTGCGGCAAACACTAAAGACAGAGATATGATCACTGTAGAGGTTAAAGACGGGGTTCTGTATATCGGTCTGGATAAAGGATGGAAATGGAATACCGGTAATAAGAAACTGAAGGCCTATATTTCGTTCAAACAAATTGGAAAACTATCCATTAGCGGGGCCTGCGATGTTTTTATATCCGGCGTTTTAAAGGCAGATGATCTTTCCATTCGCCAGTCCGGGGCCAGCGACCTGAAGGGCGAATTGGATGTAACTAAATTGTCGATTGATCTCAGCGGGGCGTCTGATATGACGGTTACCGGCAAAGCATCGCAATTATCAGTAGAAGCCAGTGGTGCCAGCGATTTTAAAGGTTATGGCCTGGTGACAGAGGTTTGCGATGCACAAGCCAGTGGTGCCAGCGACATCCGTATTACAGTGAACAAGGAATTATCAGCACAAGCCAGTGGTGCCAGCGATGTAAAATATAAAGGAAACGGTGTGGTGAAGGATTTGAAAAGCAGCGGCTCCAGCAGTGTGTCCAAAGGATGATCATTATCTAAGGGGTATTGATAGAAAGCGTCTTGTTTAAAACGGGACGCTTTTTCTTTGGCAGGTAATGAATATACCATTACCTTTGCGCCTCAACATCGCGAAGTAGAGCAGCGGTAGCTCGTTGGGCTCATATCCGCCAGACGGCGGACGTAGAGTTTGATATCAGGCTTCGAAACGAAAAGAAAATTGTAAGAATAAAAATAATATCGCGAAGTAGAGCAGCGGTAGCTCGTTGGGCTCATAACCCAAAGGTCGGGAGTTCGATCCTCCCCTTCGCAACAAAGAGATCCGCCGGGAGGCGGATTTTTAGTTATGTTTACTGTGTATGTCTTATATAGTGAGAAATTTGATAAAATATATATTGGCTACACATCAGATATAAAAGCAAGGTTTAAGTCGCATAATGAATTAGCGACAAAAGGCTGGACGGTAAAATTCAGGCCTTGGAAAATAATTCATAAAGAGATTTTTGATAGCAAAGCAGATGCGATGAGACGTGAAAAACAGTTAAAGACCAGCCGGGGAAGGGAGTGGATAAGGAATCTGGTAAAAAGTCTTTAAATATTGTTTTGGCTCATATCCGCCAGCCGGCGGACGGGAGTTCGATCCTCCCCTTCGCAACTAACGAAAGAGTCATTCGCCCCGGCTGATGACTCTTTCAATTTTCCGAAACAGTTGCACCACAACTGGCAAAGGACTGACTACCTCCTCAATTCTTGCTGCCCGAAGTGTGCACCTTCAGGTATTTTCTAATGAAATCAGGATTTGTAAATATTTTCGGCAGGCCCAATGCAGGGAAAAGCACTTTGCTGAACGCATTGATGGATGAGAAACTGGCAATCGTTTCACCAAAGGTGCAAACGACGAGGCACCGCATCAAAGGTATTCTGACAGAAAAGGAATACCAGATCATTTTTTCCGATACACCCGGCATCATTGAACCCAAGTATAAACTGCATGAGAAAATGATGCAGGCAGTAAAAGGGGCTTTGGAAGATGCTGATGTGGCCATGCTGCTGGTGGATGTAAAGGAAAACTGGGATGAATGTGATGCTATTTTTACGGCCCTGAAATTAAAGGTGCCAGCGATCGTTGTTCTGAATAAGATCGACCTGGTTTCAGAAGAAAGGATCAAAGAAGCGGTTACATTCTTTTCTGATAAGCCGTATTGTAAAAAGGTTGTTACGATATCTGCTTTGTCGGGTATCAATAAAAAGAAACTGATCAATGCTTTCCTGGAGTTTCTACCAGAAGGCGAACCGTTTTATGAAGGGGATGATATCAGCGATCTGAATACCCGTTTTTTTGTGAGTGAGTTGATACGGGAGCAAATATACCGGTTGGCGCAGGATGAGATACCTTATCATGCCGCAGTTTTGATACGGGAATACCAGGAAAAAACCACTTTGGTGAAAATTGTAGCCGATATCATCGTTCACCGGGAAACACAGAAAGCAATACTTATCGG
>JAEUVL010000193.1 GCA_016786965.1 Chitinophagaceae bacterium | reverse complement strand
CCTGCAGCCCGGTTGCTATTAATGGAATACGTAAAGTCTGTGGAAAAGAAAAATCGTTTCGGCATTTCCCAATCCAGGGAAGTGCTGTATTCCTGAGAAAAATAACTATTGTTCAATGCAGATTGCAAAGAATACTTTGTTTTATAAAAACTTAGCCCTGCTCCTATGCTTATATTCAGCTTCTCTGTAGGATTCGTTTCCAATCGAATATCCGGGTTCAGGCTAATGGTATTGATCGTATTAGTTACAATTTGTCCTCCTATTGTATTGGTTAGTTGTTTACCCCGGTTTTTGCCAACACCAGCACTAAATTCTACATTGCCTTTTACAAAGCGAACCGGCATACTATAGCTGATGTTGCTGTTAATATTATAGACCCCATTCACATTCACAGGTCGTGTTTTTCGTACACCCGTTTGCAGGTTAATAGAATCGTAGTTCACTATTTTATTTTGGGTGGCCTGCGTGGTTAGAAATACAAAAAGGTTCTTGTTCTTGTAAGGGCTTATCAAATGCAGTTGGAGTTGCGCCTGGTGCATATATTCCTGCTTCAGGTCAGGATTGCCTTCCCTGATGTTTAAAGCGTTGCTATTATCCGGTACTGGCTGCAGTTGAGACATTGACGGTTGGTTCGTAGAGGTGTTGTATGCTAATGAAACATTCTTAAAGCGGGTGAAGTTGTACTGAAACCTTGCATTGGGTAAAATATTTCGAAATGTTTTGCTGATAAGAGAATCTTTTGTTCCACTTATTATCTTTCCATCTAGTTCTGCCTGCTGCCAGCTGGCGCCAAAGGAGTAGTTGTATTTCTTTTTTTGCGTCCGCATCCTCAAACCAGCCGTTGTGTAACCATACGTGTTTTCAAAATCATTGGTAAGCTGGTTGTTCAATTGGTCAAATTTTCCACTGCCTTTATTATAATCCCAGGTTTGCTTTTGTGAGGTGCTCCTGGTATTGCTTTTTCCTATGCTAAACTCCAGAAGGGAACGTTTCCACAGCGGTTCCGTATAAACGGCCCTCGCATTATAGCCTTTCAAGTCGGCACGGGTGGTGCTGAGCTGGTTCAGCGTGTCTCTTTTCAGCAAAGCCCCTCCAGGATCGTAAAAGCTATTAATGGAAAAGAGACTGCCGTCACCATCGCTTTCATTCATACTTGTTTGCAGCGACAATGAGAATGTCCTTCCCTTACGGGCAAATTTTTTCCGCCAGATAATATCATTACGAAAAGTATACCCTTCGTTCGCAGCCGTTGTGTTACTAAAACCTTCGTTGGTCTTTGACTGATCTGCTGCCAGTGTTTGATAATCCGTTTTCGATTGATTATTTGTTTTTTGATAACTGAATGATGGAATGATACGGATGGAATTCATTGAATCTGCCTGGTATAGCATATTGAGGTTAAACCGGTGATTATTGCTCAGGTTATCAGAAAAAGAATTTTGGTTATAAAAATAGGCTGATGGTAAAAGATACTCCCGCTGTATGTGGCTTTCCTGGTTAGGGTTAAGCCGGTTATAGAAATAGTTGCTTTGAAAATCCAGTTTGCTGCCAATTATATTATTGTAGTTCAATCCACCGCCCCATGCTGTGTTAATACCGCTATTGCGTCCTCCGCTTATGCCCATAGCAGCAGCTTCTTCACCTGACATATTGATATTAATATTTCCTCCACCACCTCTTTGCATTCTGGCCAGTTCGCCAGTAAAATTCAGAATATCCATAAAAGAAAAGCCTTCCGCATTTGTATTGTTACCCATCCCAATGGCAGAAAACTGCCTGGCTCCTTTGAAAGAATTTATATTAAACCGGCCTTCATATCGTTCTTTGTTTCCAACCCCGGCATTCACTTTACCAAACACCCCCTTCTTTTTATCCTTTTTTAGTTTCAGGTTGATCGTTTTTTCATAGTTACCATCTTCAAAGCCTGTGAGTTGTGCCTGGTCGCTTTGTTTGTCATACACCTGCACTTTATCAACAGCATCTGCAGGTAAATTCTTAGT
>JAEUVL010000181.1 GCA_016786965.1 Chitinophagaceae bacterium | reverse complement strand
CTCCATTTCAAAGGTGTAATGCCCGGCCACACATTTGGCGGTAGCCTTATCGGCAGCGATCGTTATTTCAATAGTGGCGGTCAGCACCGGTGCATTTTCAAAAGGAGTACCGGCAAAGATATTGGGGCCAAAGTATTTTCCAACTGTTTCATCGGTGCCCACAAAGCCAAATACGGCAGGCATTGCCAACGGGTCGGGCTGCCAGAGTATCATACCGCTGGGGGCGCTGCCAACAGGGGTATGCACCATTCGGCCAAGATGAATAATGATGTTGGGCATTTGCAGGTCGGGGGAAGTAACGGCCACGAGGTCCACGCCACCTTCCCAGCTCATCCATTGGGTTACGTAGCTCATAAAGTGTGTATATAGTTTAAGATGCTAAGTGAATCAATCGGCCTGTATTTATCTATACCCTCTGCACGGTATTTTCCGGGAAAACAGAATTGGTAATATTACACTGCAGTTCTTTACCTGCTTGCGCATGAGTTGTTTAACAACTAATAAAATAATGAGCTGATGTTGCAGAGGGCAAAAGACCGGTGTATATTGCTAACGAATAGTAACTGATGGTCAACATGAAGAAAAGTATTGTATTGATTCAAAGCCTGGTTTTTTCCTTGCTGCTGATTGCCCAGGGCCCGCCCGACACAGACGGCGATGGCATCAGCGACAGTGAAGATGTTTGCCCGTTTACCAAAGGAACCAAAGCTGCTAAAGGCTGTCCAGAAGCAGTGCAACCACCGT
This sequence comes from Chitinophagaceae bacterium, assembly GCA_016786965.1. Classification (GTDB taxonomy): domain Bacteria; phylum Bacteroidota; class Bacteroidia; order Chitinophagales; family Chitinophagaceae; genus JJ008. Next base: position 379 of record JAEUVL010000181.1, on the reverse strand, counting down.
CCTGCAATTATATAAGCAAGGCTAATTTTGAAGCTATTCTTTCTGCTGTTTGCAGCAATACCGTAAACCGAAAAGTGAAGGCCAAACTGGAAAATAATAAAAACCTGCTGACTGATTTTTCTAAAAACGGCATTGCAAAGAATCTGCCGGTGTACTATAAACAAACCAAGCCGGATAATTACACTCTTACACTGGGACTAAGTAACCGCCTTGCTGATACTACCGCCATACTTGATTGTATCAATAGTTTTTTCCGTGAATCTGCTGTATGCAATGGCCGGTACAACCGGGTGCAGCTTACTTATACACCTGCGTCGAAACGGTATTCGGATGTATATGCTGCCGATGGTGCTGGTTTATTTTTTTACCTGGAGAATAT
>JAEUVL010000149.1 GCA_016786965.1 Chitinophagaceae bacterium | reverse complement strand
TGGTTTTACAATGGCCAGTTCATAGTCGTTTACATACACAACTTCTTTCGTGTATTCGAGCATTGGGGAGGCGTCAGAGCCAAGAAAGTGCTCGCCTTTGCCCACACCAATTACCAGGGGACTTCCTTTTCGGGCGGCAATAATGGTGTCAGGATCGTCTGCATCCAATAAAAGAATAACGTAAGCACCTGTTACCCTTTTGAGCGCTACCCGAACAGCTTCTTCTAGCGAGCAATTGTTGTTCTTTTTTATCTCTTCAATAAAATTCAGTAACACTTCCGTATCAGTATCACTCGTAAAGGTGTAGCCTTTATTAGTGAGTTCCTGTTTTAGCTGGTTATAATTTTCGATGATGCCGTTATGTATCATGGCCAGCTTGCCGCTGGACGATTGATGTGGGTGTGCATTTCTGTCGCTGGGTTCACCATGAGTGGCCCACCGGGTATGCCCGATGCCGACATGGGCATGCAGGTCTTTACCAACAATATTATCCTCCAGTTCGGCTACCTTTCCTTTTTTCTTGTACACTTTCAGCCCGCTGCCATTTTGCAGGGCTACACCGGTACTGTCATACCCGCGGTATTCTAATCTCTTCAATCCTTTAATGATTATGGGATAGGCTTCTCTTGGTCCGGTATATCCAACGATTCCACACATAAGTTTTTGTTTTTAATGCAATATCTTCTGATGAGAAGAAGGTTGCGGCAAAGGTATTGATTTCAAAACATGCAAACGGTTGACTGCTTGCAGTGCGCAAAAGTCTGAAAAATAAGGCAGATAAGCAAACAAAACACACCTGCTTTGCCTCAGAGAAGCACTCCTTTCAGCAATAGAAATGCCGTGCCAAAATAGATAAGAAGCCCGGTTACATCCACCAGGGTGGCTATAAAAGGAGTGGAGGAGGTGGCAGGGTCAGCACCCCATTTTTTTAACAGCAGCGGAAGCATGGAACCCATGATGGTACCCCATAGTACCACACCTATAATGGCAATGGCTATAGCAAAACCGATCCGGACAAAATGCTCACCAAATAAGCCAAAAAAATGATAGCCGCCAAACACGATAAAAAACCCCAGTATGCCTAATGTAATTCCCATGAACAGGCCAGATTGCACTTCCCGTTTTGCAATACGCCACCAGTCCTGCACAGTGATTTCGCCTAAAGCCATGGCCTGAATGATGAGGGTGGCTGCCTGGGAACCGCTGTTGCCACCGCTTGAAATGATGAGAGGAATGAACGTGGATAAAACGAGAACCTGTTCCAGTGTTTTTTGAAAGCCGGACATGGCAGCGATCGTTAGAGTTTCACCAACAAAAAGTATAAGGAGCCAGATGATCCTCTTTTTATACAATTTAAAAAGTGGTACATCAAGATATGGTTCATCCAGAGCTGCCGTACCCCCCATTTTCTGCATGTCTTCACTGAATTCTTCACTGGCTACCCAAAGTATATCATCGATTGTAACAATGCCCAGGAGCTTGTTGCTTTTACTTACCACTGGTAAGGCTACCCGGTTATTCATTTTGAAAATTTCGCTGGCCATTTCCTGGTCATCTTCCGGATGCAGGGCTACAAAACGTTCATCCATCAGTTCTTCCACTTTTTTATCCGGTGGGTTCAAAATAAAATCCCGGATACGGATATCGTCCAGCAATTCTCCTTTTTCATTAATGACATAGATAACGTTGATGGTTTCACTATCCTTTCCATATTTGCGAATCGTGGAGAACACCTCCTCAATAGTATTCCATGGGTATATGTAAACATAGTCGGGTGTCATTAACCGGCCAATGCTGTTTTCCGGGTAGCCAAGCAAAGAGAGTGTTATTTTTCTTTCTTCAGGGTCAAGCAGCTTGATCAGTTCCCTCACTACATTACTTGGCAATTCCTCCAGGAAATCTGTTCGGTCATCTGCCGGCAATTCATTTAATAAGGAAGCTGTGGTATTGGCCGGCAGTTCGTGTATGATATTTTTTTGGGTGGAGAGGTCGAGTATTTTGAATACACTGGCCGCACGGTGTACCGACATATTGGCAATGATCTGGCTTTCATATTCCGGGAATTCATATACCAGTTCGACCACATCGCTGATATTCTGATCATCCAGAAAATCTCTGATCCCCAACTTGTCTTCAGTGAGGATAATAGCGGAGAATTGCTCCTTGAGGGAGGGTTGTTCAAGTTCCAGTGACATAATTCAAAAATAACCAATAGATCATAGACGAAAATGGGATCGGGGATAGTTTCTTTTATTCATAATATACTGTCAGTTGCAAAGCTGTTAACCCCAAAACTTTACTTTTTAGTGGGTAATTTTGAACAGTCAGGAATTGTGATCAATTATTTATTAGCTATCATTTACCCATGCTTCTACCGTTTCTTTTTATTGCCCCCACCGAAATGATGGGCCGTGGTGTGTTCACCTCAGAACCTATTGAAGCCGGTACGGTGATCGAGATATCGCCAGTCATCATTATGAGCCTGGAAGACAGAAAACTGCTGGACCAGACTTTGCTGCATAATTATATTTTTGAATGGGGAGAAGAGAAGGACAAATGTTGTATGGCACTTGGTTATGTGCCGGTGTACAATCATTCCTACGCAAGCAACTGTGAGTATGAAATGGATTTTGATGCAGAACTGATCAGTATCAGTACGGTTCGGGATATTAAAGCAGGAGAGGAACTGTTTATCAACTACAATGGCGACTGGAACGATAGTAAGCCGCTTTGGTTTGAGGCAAAATAAAAAGCCGTCCTGTTTAGGAGCAGGACGGCTTTTTATAGCGAAAAAAATATTATTGGAATCTAACCTGCGCCCTTATTTCACCAGCAGGGTAAGCAGCAGTTCTAAGCATTATATAATACATTCCGTTTAAGATATCTGGTTCTGTCACTTTTATACCATCTGCTAAAAGAGTACCTGAATAGGTGCCAGAGGCAGTCAATCCTGTAGTGGGGATGACCTGCACAGGTGTGGTTGGTGCAACGGCATAGCCTTCTGGAGCAAGCCCGTACACGCCAATTCCAACAGAAGGAGCGCCACTCAGACCGGACCAGGAAAAACTATACGTCAGAGTTCTTGTTTCTTTAGTGTAAAAAACGTTGAGTTTTCCCAATGCAGGAGAAGCACTGGTAGGCACCACTTTAGCACCGGTCATCGGGATATCATTCTTTTGGAAATCAGTTAGTTTCTTCTGTTCTGCATCTGGTTCGCAGGAAACCAGGGTGAAGAGTACAAAGGAAAAAAGCAGTAAGGGTAAAACAGTTAGTTTAATCAATTTCATGATTGTTGGTATTTGTGGTAAAAATAAGAAGTTTTTCGGATTGGCAATATTTTTCAAAAATTAGCTAAATGCCTGTGAATAAACTGTTTATTTAAGAGTTGACAAGGGCTTTATTTCAGCTTGTTTTTGATCTCCTGCAATTTCAGCAGTGCCTCAACGGGTGTCAGGCGGTTAATGTCAGCACTTTCCAGCAATTTCCGAATCTCTTCAAAGGTTTCGGTGTGTGCATCAAAGATGGATAGTTGCATTTTGGGGGCCGTGATCTTTTTCATGGTATCGCCAAGTTCTTCTGAGACATGTTTGGTTTCCAGTTGCTTCAAAATCTCATTGGCACGGTCGATCAGGGAAGGCGGCATGCCAGCCATACGGGCTACATGAATACCAAAACTGTGAGTACTTCCACCCCGGGCCAGCTTGCGTAAAAAGATGATCTTGTTGCCAATCTCTTTATTAGTAACATGAAAGTTCTTTGCCCGTGGAAATTTTTCTTCCAGTTCGTTCAGTTCATGATAATGCGTGGCAAATAATGTTTTGGGCTGATGCGGTGAATTGTGCAAATGCTCTGCAATGCTCCAGGCTATGGAGATACCATCATAGGTGGAAGTGCCGCGACCGATCTCATCCAGCAGGATCAAACTGCGGTTGGTGATATTGTTGATGATGCTGGCTGTTTCATTCATCTCTACCATAAAAGTAGATTCGCCGCCGCTGAGGTTATCGGAGGCGCCCACCCTTGTAAATATCTTATCTGTCAGTGCAATCTTCGCTTCTGTCGCAGGAACAAAGGAACCTGTATGAGCCATCAGGGTGATAAGTGCTGTCTGCCGGAGCAGTGCCGATTTACCACTCATGTTCGGCCCGGTAAGGATGATCAGTTGCTGGTCGGTTTTATTTAGCTCAACATCGTTGCTGATATAACTTTCACCTGCGGGTAAATTTCTTTCTATTACCGGGTGACGTCCTTCTTTTATGATAAGTTCATCACCAGGGTGCAGCAGTGGTTTTTTGTATTGATATTGGATGGCATTATTGGCAAAGCAGCAAAGGCAATCCTGTACGGCCAGCAGGTTGCCATTGGTTTGTACCGGCGACAGGTAATCGAACAGCTCATTCAGCAGTGCTTCGAATAATTCCAGTTCAATGCGCAATATCTTTTCTTCTGCACCGGTTATCTTTTCTTCATACTCTTTTAACTCGGGAGTAATGTAACGCTCTGCATTGGTCAGTGTTTGTTTGCGCATCCACTCCGGTGGTACTTTGTTCTTATGTGAATTGGTTACTTCCAGGTAATACCCAAACACATTGTTGAACCCGATCTTCAGCGAACTGATGCCGGTACGTTCCGCCTCTTTTTGCTGTAGTTGCGTCAGGTATTCTTTGCCGCTGAGAGATATCTTCCGTAATTCATCCAATTCATTGTTTACTCCGTTGTTCAGCATGCCTCCTTTTGCGGCTATAGCAGGCGGATTGTCAACTATTTCTTTGAATATCTTATCGGCAATATAAGGGCATGGGTTAAGGGCATCCCCCAGCCGTTTGAGGTAATCGCTGTTGGAGCTTAAACACAGTAATTTGATCAGTTCAACCTGCTTCAACCCACGGGCCAGTTGCAATACTTCCCTGGGGTTGATCTTTTTCATTGGGATCTTAGAGACCAGTCGTTCTATATCACCACATTGTTTGATATGCTGGCTGATCTTGTTTCGCAGGTCGGTTTCTTTTATCAGTAATTCTACAGTATCCAGCCGTTCATTTATTTTATGAATGTCTTTCAGGGGGAAAACGATCCAGCGTTTCAGCAGTCTTGCCCCCATCGGAGATACCGTGTTATCCATCACGCCAATAAGAGTAGTATTAATGTCAGTATTATTGACCAGTAGTTCTAGATTCCTGATGGTGAAGCGGTCCATCCAGAGAAAGTCGTCCCGGTCTATCCTTTGGAGTGAAGTAATATGCTGCAGGTTAGGGTGCTCTGTATCTTTTAAATAATGAATGATAGCGCCAGCGGCGATCATTCCGTCTTTAAGTCCATCTACACCAAAGCCTTTCAGTGAATGGGTCTGAAAATGTTTCAGCAGGGTATCTTCAGCATAGGCAGTATCAAATACCCATTCATCCAGGGTGTAGGTATATATCTTGCTGTTGAAATATTCTTTGAATTTCTTTTGCTGGTGGCGTTGAAAGACCACTTCAGCCGGTTTGAAGCTTTGAAGTAGTTTGTCAGCATATTCCCGGTCGCCTTCAGCAATAAGGAATTCGCCGGTTGAAATATCGAGAAAAGCAAGGCCGTATTTTTCATTCTCAGCGAAATGAATGGCGGCTAAAAAATTATTGCTGTGGTGTTCGAGCAGTTTATCATTAACAGTGGTGCCGGGGGTTACCATATCCGTAACCCCACGTTTTACAATACCCTTGGCTTGTTTAGGATCTTCAAGCTGGTCGCAGATAGCCACCCTGTGGCCTGCTTTTACCAACTTATGTAAATAGGTGTCCAGTGCATGGTGAGGAAAACCAGCCAGTTCCGAAGAAGAGGCCGCGCCATTATTTCTTTTAGTGAGTGTGATACCGAGCACACCAGAAGCCACTACAGCATCCTGGCCGAAGGTTTCATAGAAATCGCCTACCCGGAAAAGCAGGATCGCATCCGGGTATTTTTGCTTGATGGCCCGGTGCTGCTGCATCATTGGAGTATCGGAAGTTGCGGCTTTTGACATGGAGGGCAAAAATAGTCGGTTTGAAAACTATTTTGAAATAGTAATTTTAGCGATCAACCGAAATGAAATTAATAGGATCAATTATTTTATGGTGGTCTTTTATTCTGCCGAAACACAGTTTTTCCCAGCCACCAGTGTATAGTAAAGTGGATAGCCTGATGCGGGAGTACCAGGTGAAAATCAAGTCAGAAAAGGATCTGTACAAACTTACCTATTACATCAGGACTAATTTTGATGCTGACTCACTCAGACTCAGGGCTGCTTTTATCTGGATGACAGAGAATATAATGTACGATGTAAAAGCGTTTATCCGTGAAGATCCTTCAGCCGCACAGCTTAATTATGTGATCAGGTATAAAAAAGCCGTTTGTAGCGGATATGCAAACCTGCTGAAATACTTCTGCGATGCTTTTGCAATTGAGTCTGAAATCGTAGTGGGTTATGCAAGAACCGGTAGGAAAAGTATCTTTCTTGATCAGCATTCTCTCCGTTCCAATCACGCATGGAATGCGGTAAATATAAATGGGAAATGGCGGCTTATTGACGCCACATGGGCTACCGGCCATCTCAACGTGTCTAATGAAGAAAAGCCTGTTTTTAAGAAGGGTTATAACGAGACCTATTATTTTACTGATCCTGAAAAACTAAAGCTTAATCATTTCCCCGATAAAAAAGAGTTTCAGTTTGCAGATAATAGTATTGACAAGCGAACATTCAGAAAGCAACCGTTGTTTTTGTCTGATTATTTAGCAGATACTATTCAGGAGGTCTCGCCGAATATTTCGTTGCTAACAGCAAAGGCAGGCGATACATTATTATTCAGACTGAAGACAGAAAAAAGGATAAACAGTATGTATGCTTTTTCTGAGACACAGAAAAAAGCAGAGTATCGTGAATTGGTGAACTACAATAACGGATGGATAGAATTTTATTACCCTGTAACAGTTAAAGGGTATTATGAACTCTATATTGGATATTATTATGGCATTACAGGCAATAAAACACTATTGGCCTACAGGCTTGATGTGAAGTGATTTTATAAAAGTCAACGCCTTTTTTGTGTAACCCACCTTCTCCCTGCATCAGTAGGGAAACAATCAAACATCATGAAAAAAATACTCCTGTTCACAGGAATAGCCATTTCCTGTACCCACCTGTATGCGCAAGACACGGCAAGAGTGGATGCAACCATCAATAATGCCACCGTCTATTTCGGCTATGGCGCCGAACTGACCCACGAGTCCAAAGCAAAAGTAGATGCCAATACCAGGATCATTGTCATCAGCCAGTTAAGCACCAGTGTGGATGTTAATAGTTTGCAAATAAGTGTGCCCGAAGATGTGGCATTGCTTTCACAGCGCTACGCTGTATTTTATCCCACCGTGCCCCCAATAGCAAAGACCAGGGAGGTGGAAAGAATGGAAGACAGCATTTTGCTATTGCAAAAAGATATAGGCCGCATTGACAACCTGATAGTGATAGACCAGGAAATTTTAACCAAGACGGGTTTGCTCATTGAAACCACCATCAACACCAGTGGTAATAAAACGGTGACCAGCGAGGAAGTACTCAAACTGCTGGAATACTATAATGCCAAAATAGAAAAATCGAAGACCAGTATTTATAATCATAAGCAAACAATCAATGCTCAAAATCTGAAGATCGCGGAGAT
>JAEUVL010000134.1 GCA_016786965.1 Chitinophagaceae bacterium | reverse complement strand
GTTGAAATCTTACTGCCCTGCAGATTGGCTACTTTTAACCCCCTTCTTACTTTCGGCCATGGCTCCTTTTTCCTTTCCCCAGCAGACAGCTTTTTATCGTGGCAAGGTGCGTGATGTGTATTCCATCGGTACCGATCTGCTTGTCATGGTGGCTTCCGACCGTATTTCCGCTTTCGATGTCATTCTGCCCAGGCCCATCCCCTTCAAAGGGCAGGTACTGAACCAGATAGCCGCCTGGATGCTGGATGCCACCAAAGATATTTGCCCGAACTGGCTGCTGGCCGTTCCTGCACCAAATGTGTCTATCGGCAAGCGATGCACTCCTTTCAAAATAGAAATGGTGGTACGGGGCAATCTTACCGGCCACGCCTGGCGAACATATCATAGCGGCAAAAGAGAACTTTGCGGGGCCACCATGCCCGAAGGCATGATCGAAAATGACTATTTCCCTTCTCCCATCATCACCCCCAGTACCAAAGCTGCCGAAGGACATGATGAGGACATCAGCCCGGAAGAAATAATAAACTCTGGCCTGGCTACCGCCGCCGAATGGGAGCAGTTAAGCAGCTACGCATTGCAGTTATTTGCCCGTGGTAAAGAGATAGCCGCCAAACAGGGGCTTATACTTGTTGATACCAAGTACGAATTTGGACGCATCGGTGATACCATTTACCTGATGGACGAGATACATACCCCTGATTCTTCCCGCTACTTTTATGCAACTGGGTTTGAAGAAAGACAAGCGGCCGGTGAACGGCAGAAACAACTGAGCAAGGAATTTGTACGGGAATGGCTGATCGCCAACAACTTCATGGGCAAAGAAGGACAAACCGTACCAGATATGAGCGATGAATGGGTAAATACCATCTCCAAAAGATATATTGAACTGTATGAAAAGGTGATCGGCAAGACCTTCCTGCCGGAAAAACTGAGTGAGGATGAAACGGCCGAAAGGATAAATAAAGCACTGACCATGCTTTCTTGATATTTATACCATTTACCCGGAGAAGTTGTTTTGATCAGTGCGCAAATAAAAAAGCTGCCCGTCTTTCAACAGGCAGCTTTTCATTTATTGAACATTATTATTTAGAAAAACTTGATTTCTTGAACTCTCTCTTGGTGGTCACTCCTTTGCCATAAGGACAATAATAGTCAAGAGCATCCTGGGCTTCCACATAGCTTAACCAGTAGTCAGTAACTACACCGGTAAAGACAATACCGGAAGAGAAATTATAGATATCTCTTGTACCGCGGCTGCTGAAGTTGCCATATAATACAGCACCTTCAAATGGCTTATACGTTCCGTAGGTCTGAATAACGGTGTATCCTAAA
>JAEUVL010000093.1 GCA_016786965.1 Chitinophagaceae bacterium | reverse complement strand
GAGCGAGGTGGAGACCGGTGAACGGAATTTTTATGTAGCTGCGCAAAATTGCCACCATAAGAAAAGCGGTGCCTATACCGGCGAAGTATCTGTCGAAATGCTGCACTCTATGAATGTCAAGTATTGCGTGGTGGGCCATAGCGAGCGGCGGGAATATTTTCACGAAACAAATGCCATGCTGGCAGAGAAAGTAGACCTGTGCCTGGAATATTTCGTAACTCCCATATTTTGTTGTGGCGAACCATTAAATATCCGGGAAGCGGGAACGCAAAATGATTACGTAGCAGTACAGCTGCGGGAATCGCTTTTTCACTTGCCGGCAGATAAAATTAAGACGATCGTAATAGCGTATGAACCTATCTGGGCCATTGGTACCGGTAAAACTGCCACTACAGAGCAGGCACAAGAAATTCACCAGTATTTACGTTCTGTACTAGCTGCTCAGTATGGCGAAGCAGTTGCAAACGAGATACCGATCCTTTACGGGGGTAGTGTAAAAGCAAATAATGCTAAGGAGTTGTTTAGTTGCCCGGATGTGGATGGCGGCCTTGTGGGAGGAGCTTCGCTGGTGGCAGCAGATTTTGTGTCGATCATCAAAGCGCTGAAGTAAAACAGGGAGGAATGAGGAAAAGCTGAAATGCCGACCGTTCCGTCGTAGTGGTCTATATCTTCCTATTCATGGTCTTGTAACCCTTAACTAGAAACAATAGCGGCTCCCTTTCACATAGTATTGCAACGTAAGAACCAGGTGCTGCTGAGTTTCCTGAAGATACGGGCCGTGGTGAATGGCAGGGAAATATACCCGTTGCAGGATAGTAAGCCGGTCATCATACCCGTGCAGGAGAATAATCCCCGGATCGTTATTACAGACGGGTACCATATTACCCGCCCCCTGAAGCTGGTATATAAGGATATGCACACTTATGGTTTCAAAGTGGTATGCGCTATCAGCGACAGTCAATTGTACACCGTTATAGGGTTACTGGCAGGGTTGTACTTATCCGGATTCTATACGGATTTACTTGTTTTGAAAGTATTTAGCTTTCTGCCGGTAGTTTATCTCTTGATGTTCTATTACCTGAACCGGCGGGAGTTTATCCGGCTGATACCGGTGGTGAAATAGCGCCAGTCATAGTTGCCTGTTCGGGTACAGGCATGGGCTCAAATTTATTCAGCAGATCAAGGTCGATAATTGTTTTTGATTTATCCTCGCTGGGATGGTACATCATTACAAACTTTGCTCCGTACACAATTTCTGCAGCAGTATAAGAGGTCCGGCCAATTACGTTATTAGAAAAAACTTCGTCAAACGCCTTGACAAATACCATTACTTCAAGGTCAGCATTGGCAAAATCTTCCTTACTGAAACCGTAAAACGGGCTCTTTTCTGTGATATTGTGGACAATGGTCCAGCTTAGCGCCAGCACATTGATCTTTGATATCTCTATGTCAAGATTATAAAACTTATCCACTACTTTACCATTCTCTTCTACTGAAATAGCCATTGTGAGTTTTACTTCTGCTTCAGAAAGGCTGTTGTTTTTATAAGGGCACATCCGGAACATCAGGGCAGCTCCATCTTTATACGGTGCGATCAATGCGTTCTTACTGAATTTGAGAAATATCTGCGGCCTGGAAAAACGGCCATAAAATAAACCGGTGGCAATGGCAAAGCTCAGGAGGCCGAGAAATGCTTCAAAAGTGGAAACGGCACTGGCTGCAAAACCAGTTGGACTGATACGGCCATACCCCACTGTAGTAAATGTTTGAGCACTGAAGAAAAAGACCTCTGTAAAATTCTTCCAGGGCGAACCGGTATTTACTCCTGCCAGGTGGTCTATCCCAATAATATAGTAAACCCCTGCGAAAACCAGGTTGACAGAAATGTAAATACATAATAATAAAAAAAGAAATTTTGCGGCTTTCATCTCCAGCATGGTATGATACCAGCTGTAACGGTTAAGGAGACCTGTTCCTTTCTTTATGGTATTGGGTTTGCCTTCACTGTTAAAAAAGCGGCCACCGGTGCTGTTGCTGTTTGTGCCGAAGCCGGTATTCTCCTCCGATTTCAGGTTGCGGAATTTTTTTATCAATGCCATTACCAAATGTAGAAATATTTATGTGGAGTATCAACTTCTGTCTTTCATGGAAGGGTGGAGAAATGTCAGTGGCCACTTTCCCAATGCAAGTAAAAGGTAGATTTTGCAGGCTGTTGCGACTGGGTTAATTTTAATACAGGATGGACAGAAAGAAAATACTTTGGCTTTGCAGCTGGTACCCGGGTAAGACAGAACCTTTCAATGGCGATTTTATCCAGCGTCATGCAAAAGCAGCAGCATTATTCAATGATATTTATGTCATCCATGTTATGGGTGACGGTTCAGGCCGCATCACACAAACAGAAAAAGATATCCATAAAGAAGCTGGTCTTACGGAACACCTGGTCTATTTTAAAAAAAATAGTTCATTCTTTGGAAGGGTGAAGGCGCATTACCAGTGGTTATTTTTATTCAGGCAGGCCATACGCAAGTACATGGTGGAAAATGGCAAGCCAGACCTGGTGCATGTTCATATTCCGCATAAAGCAGGAATGCTGGGCATTTGGTTAAAGAAGAAACACAAACTGAACTATGTGGTAACAGAGCATTGGGGCATATATAATGAGGTGGAAGTGCTTAACTACAGCGGGCGGAGCAGCAGGTTCAAGAATTTTACGAGAAAAGTATTTCAGAATGCTTCCGCCTGTATCAGCGTCAGCAATTATTTGGCAGCAGGGGTCAATCAACTGGTACTTCCTGTACCATTTACGATTATTCATAATGTGGTGGATACCCGTCTTTTTTATTATTCAGGTAAGCACAACAGTACTTTCCGTTTTATTCATGTTTCCAATATGGTCCCACTAAAGAATGCAGAAGGTATTCTCCGGGCTTATAAATTGTTATTGAGTAAAGGAGTGTCGGCAGAGCTGTGGATGGTTGGTGATACAAATAGTGCCATCAGGGATCATGCGGCCAGTATTGGTCTCACCGGAACCGGCTTATCTTTTTTTGGTGAAATACCTTATACCGCTGTTGCAGAAAAGATGCAGGAATCACATTGCCTGGTGGTCAACAGTAATATTGAGAATTCTCCCTGTGTCATCGGCGAGGCGCTTTGTTGCGGACTGCCTGTTATTGCCACCAACGTTGGCGGGATACCAGAGCTTACCAACGAAACTAATTCGATATTGATACCACCGGGTAATGACGAAGCGCTGACCAAAGCTATGGAACAAATGGTGGCTGCCAGGGATACTTATGATAGCAAAAAAATAGCTGAAGATGCGCAGGGCAAGTTCAGCTATTCTGTGATCGGTAAAAAGTTTGACGATATATATGCAGCAGCGATATCCCGCTGAGCTAATTTATACTTTCAGTTTTCTTATCAGTTCAATATACTCGGTCATCGCATCAGTGGTTGATTTTCCTTTTAATGCAGCCCATGCATCATATTTGGCCTTGTTCACAAAATCGAACGGATTGGAAGGCGGGTCTGTATTAATATCTCCCACACTTCCTTGTTTGTAAAGGGAGTATAGTTGCAGCAGGGTTTCATTGCTGGGTCTTTCACTAAGGTTCTTACTTTCAGCAGCAGCTTGTTCAAATTGTTCTTTCAGATCCATTTTAATTGGTTTGTTTTCACGAATGTAAGAGAAACAACATAATAAAAGCGCTGCACTCCGTTAAAATATGTTTTATCAGTTCGTCCTGGCTTTGTCTATAAATATTGACCGGGCTTCGTTCTCGTTATTGATCGTTTTATAAAAATCATCAATGTAGTCGGTCATGATTTTCTTATTTCTTGCAGCAAGCAAACTAAAATTATTGATGAGAGAATAAATAGCTTCTTTTTTATCCCGGAATAATGCAAAAGTGGCCTGTAATTCCTCCATGGTTCGGGGGAAACCCCTATATACCCGCTCCGTTATCTTCTCGGTACCGAGTATTTCATTCGGTACGGCATAGCTGGCATCCACCAGGCCGCAATAATCAAAATCATATGGAACGGCGTAAGGAAGGGCGGCATCATCTTTTCTTTCAAAGATGAGTTTAATATTATGCAGGTTGGGCACCGACCAGTCGGCATTGCCGATCAGGTATTCAAAGATGGCCACTTTGGTCATCAGGGCCCGGTTGGTGCTTTCAGTTTGATAAGGGCCATGTTCTTTCTTTTTACATCCGTTGCGGCGGGCCATATCACCATCATCTTCAATAAGAAAAGAGTATTGTGTAAATGGTTTTACCCGGTTCTTACTATCAGTATAATTTGTTTTTATCAACCGTACCCGGAAACTTTTCTCTTCCAGCAGGTTGTATATTTTATAAATGAGAAATTCTTTCAACAGCAATTGTTCATCATCAGCCCTGGCGCCACAGCCGATCACCAGCTTTAGTTTTCCCAGCGAAGCAAGTTTGCTGGGGCCGGCGCTGCGGAAATTGATCATCATAGGCGGTATCCGGCAATACCCACGGCGAAACTTTCCCCTGGCACCTACATTCACTGTTTCGGTCACGGTAGTACTGTCCGGAAATTTAATAGTTACGGTTCCTTCCTGGAAAACATCATCTCCTTTTTGTGACTGAAGGCCCTTGATATCAGTAGTCAGGTTCATTTCGAGCGGCTGTTCATCAGTAAAGAACCGGATACTATCCACCTGTTGGGACCGGGCCGAAAGGCTAAAGAAAACTGATGCAATAGCGAAAAGGAAAAAGAGAGGCTTTTTCATGCAGGGGTGTGTTGATGGTGTATTAATGGTTGTGGCATGGAAAATACGAAATAGTACTGAAACTATACCCTGACGCTGCTTTCTCTGATAAGGCTGCTTATTTCATTACCTCGGTGATGACCTGCCCTATGCTCCCATTGGGCATTTGTATATGGAGCAGGGCAGCAATGGTGGGGGCTATATCGGTCATATAGGTTTCCCGGTTGGTCTTTCCCTTTTTGATACCCCAGCCGTACCAGAGCAATGGAATATGTGTGTCATAAGGATTCCACAAACCATGTGTGGTGCCGGTCTTGCTCCAGGCATCTATGTAATTAGGTTTTAGTAGGAATTGTATATCCCCGCTTCTCTTTTTATAATATCCATTGTTAAGCATTTTTCGAACGGTGGCCGGAAGCGGTACGGTATTCAATTCGTCCAGCGGGAACACCTGTCCGATGCCGGGTTCTTTTGACAGGTGCGCTACGATGATATCGGTGATCAGTTTTTTATCCAATTTGGCAGAGTCGATCGCCGGATGATTCAACGCCACCTGGTAATTATCATCATACACTACAATATTGCCAATATTGAATTGCTCCTTTAGTTTCTTATTGAGTTCTTTTGTCACTTCATTCATGAAAATACGGCCTCCGGGCATTTTATTCTCCGTCATGTACTCAGGTATAGGTGCCACGCCATGGTCTGCAGAAAGAAAGACTGTGTACTGTCCTTTACCCACCTTACTGTCAAGGAAGTTGAGCAGGTCGCCTAATTCTTTATCGATCCGGAGAAAACCATCTTCTGCCTCTATGGAATTAGGACCGAAGGAATGACCGATATAATCAGGTGAAGAAAAACTTATAGCGAGAAAGTCGGTGATATTGTCAGCGCCTAATTTTTCTGCGGTGACAGCAGCTTTGGCAAAGGCAGCCGTTAATGAATTTCCCATTGGAGTAGTGGATATCTTGCCATAATCTTTTCCAATATAGGCGCTGAGGTCATACGGGAACTGTTTCCCAAACAGGCTGTTTTCGTACGTTTTTTCGTCGGCTGTGCTTTGAGTATAAGTGGAAACGGGATACAAGGTATTCCATCCCTGCTTGTAATAGTTGTCAACCAGTTTCTGGTCATTGAAAGAATTGACCCAGGCAGGCAATTCATTCATGTAGTACGTGGAACTGATCCATTTCCCCACATTGTTATCATACCAATATGCTGCATTGGCAGAATGGCCCGCCGGTAAAATGCCGCCACGGTCTTTGATAGAAATGCCGATCACCTTGGCCTGGTAGTTGGTCGCTATTCTTAATTCATCGCAGATAGTGGTGGTAAACATATTCGACGGACTTTGTTTACCGGCGGATGAACTACTGCCCACTGTGGACACACTGTTGTCTTCTGTACAATACACTGAGCGCATCTTTTCCCTGTCCCACCAGTTATTACCGGTGATACCGGTAAGTGCAGGCACACTGCCGGTATAAATAGTGCTGTGACCACAGGCGGTATAGGTAGGTGTGTAAGGTATCATCGTATTCTCGCAGGAAAAGCCCTGGTTCATTAATCGTTTAAAACCTCCGTTAGCAGCATAGCGGTCATAGTAGCGGTACAAATAATCCCAGCGCATTTGATCAAGCACAATGCCCACTACCAGCTTTGGTCGCTGAATGGATTGCTGGGCATGTACGGTTGCACTACAGATCGTAAAAAGGAAAATTGCTGATAACCGGCGCATGCAAAAAAGTTTTGGCAAATGTAAGCTTTTGGGGCTTGCTGGATTATTACGCTTGTGTAACGAATTAATTTGAGCCGGCAGGGGTATTGCATTATTTTTAACCAATGAAAACGATCGGTCTTATAGGTGGCATCACCTGGCATTCTTCATTAGATTATTACCGCTTTTTTAACCAGATGGTAAATGAAAGACTGGGCGGTGATAACTCTGCGAAGATCATTCTGAACTCTGTTAATTATGGTGATATAAAGCGACTGACACAGGCTGGTAATTGGGCTGGCATCACTGATATTATTGGTGGCGCTGCCAAAAAAGCAGTAATGGCCGGGGCAGATTGTATCTTGCTCGGCGCTAATACCATGCATCATATTGCTGATGAAGTACAGGCCATGATCAGTGTTCCTCTTATTCATATTGCCGATGCGACCGCCAAAGCGATCACTGAACAGGGCATCAGCACCATTGCATTGCTGGGAACTAAATACACCATGCAATTTGAATTTTATAAAAAACGACTTCTTACACATGGTATCCAAACATTGATACCAGACGAAGCAGGAGTGGAGTATGTGAACAAAAGCATTTATGAAGAACTCGGGAAAGGTATCTTTCTTCCTGAAACGAGACAGGGCTTCCTCGATATCATTGCGCAACTGGCCGGGCAGGGTGCAGGCGGTGCCATTCTCGGTTGTACAGAGATCCCGTTATTGATAAAACAGGAACACAGCCCGGTACCTGTTTTCGATACCACCTTCTTACATGCAAAGGCGGCACTGGATTTTGTACTTGAATGATCTTATTTATGCAGTTTCCAGAAGGCGAAAGAGGCAAACAGGCAGATAGCCCCCACTATCCACCAAAGAATAGTAAAGCCTAACTGCTCTGCTACCTGTGCGCCTCCCATGGGCCCCAATGTTTGCGCAGCAGACCAGGCCATGGTATATAAAGCCGCATACTGGCCGCGGTTCGACATCTCGGTTCTGGCGATCCAGTAACTGTTCATGAACGGCATCGACAATATTTCTCCAAACGTTACCACGAAGATCATAGTGCAGGCTACCGCTATGGGTATAGCCGGAATATTCAACAACAGGAAAGAAACACCCACCATTGCCACACCGATAGTAATATAGAACATGTTTCGCCGGTGTGCCTCCAGCTTATATATCAGTGCCATCTCCACTAACGCAATGATGACACCATTGGAAGCCATCAGGAATCCGATAAAGGGTTCGGAGAAATGCAGCTCTTTCTTAAAATACACCGGCAGGTTGGTGAATAACTGGAAAAAACAACTGGCAAACAACATCGTTATCAACACAAATGACAGGTATGTTTTATCGGCATAGGCAGACCGGGTAGGTTCACCTTTACTGGCCTGTTGTGAAGGTTTATACTGTACCGGTTTTAAAAACAACCACATCACTAAAGCAGCAGTGATATTGGTGCAGCCATCTACCCAAAACAATAATTCATAATTAATATGGGCAATGAAACCACCCAGGGCACTTCCCACAGCCCAGCCCAGGTTTATCGCCAGCCTGTTGAGAGCATAGGAACGGGTACGGTTCTCTTCTTTACTGTAAAAGGCGATAGCGGTGGAATTGGCCGGCCGGAAAGCTTCATTGACAAAACTGAGCAGGTAAGTAAAAACGCAGATGAGAGAATATGACTTCATTTGCCCCAGGGCAAAGAACAAGAGACCCCCAACGGTCAATGTAAATAACTGAACAGGGTAAAAGCCTATCTTATCGGTCAATCGTCCCCCAAGCCAGGCCCCGCTGAACGCACCGGCGCCAAATAATCCAAACACAATACCGGCCTCGCCAACACTAAATCCCATCTCACTGCTGGTAAGATAAAGCGTCATGAACGGAACCACCATGGTGCCACTCCTGTTGATAAGCATGATAAGTGACAGCAGCCAGGTTTCCCTGGACAAACCCGAGTATGCATTACGATATGTTTTAGCAGTAGCGTTGATCATGGCAGAAATTCAAAGTTACCAATTGAGCAGGGAGCAAGCAACTGGCCGTCAACTAAATTCGTTTGTATGGTCGGTATCTTCTTTTAAACAATTTTAGATATATTGAAGCTTAAATTAACCAACATGAAGAAATTCTTTATTCTCGGAACCATTGCCGCATCGGTATTGGTATTTGCCAATTGCAGCAATACTAAAAAAGCAGCTGCCACACCGGTACCCAAGCTGAGCTACGAAGCGAATATGCAAACGCTGATAGCTGATAATTGTGCCCCCTGTCATATTCCTGCCAAGGGAGGTAATAAAAGGGCCTATGATAATTTTGCCAATGTAAAAGCAGATATTGATGAGATTATCCGCCGTATAGAATTAAATCCCGGTGAAAGAGGGTTCATGCCATTCAGGAAAACAACTAAACTAAGCGACAGTACAATCGCCGTTTTCAAACAGTGGAAAGCGGATGGACTGCTGGAGAAATAAGCAGCAGGCTAATTCATAAGAATAGCATACAGTTTTTTGCTCCAACCCGTACGCAGGATAGTGAAGGAGAAATCATTGCCCTCTGCAGGCAGTTCTATCATTGTTCTTTTGGAGTATTTAGAAACGTACTGGTTATCGTTGATCTTTTTCCATTTATATTTTTTCTGATCCAGGGCTTTCTGCAGGTATTTCTTAAAACAGGAATCGCAGGAGGCCCTGATCCTTTCCATCCGGCATTTACCATCGGGACCAAACTCATATATAAAGTCGGCGGCCTGTGTCTTACCGGCCGGCACCTTGTAGGTAATAGTGGAATCAGTATGGGTAAGGGTAATGCCAAGGCTGTCGTGGCGGGTCTGCTGCTGCTGCAAGTGTTTCATCACACTGGCTTTCGATTTCCCAATAAAATTTTGAGAGAACCCTGCCACTGGTATCAGCAGTACAAATAATAAGGATCGGAACATCTGGTAGGTGTATTTTAATTGCGTTACGCAAAAATACCGGGTTCTTTTGTTAGTTGTCACCTGTTATCTTTGCCGCCGGTAAAAAATAAGACTATTACGTATGGCATTACTCGAAAAAAAGGTGATCGTAAAGAAATCAACACTTCCCGGGGCAGGTAAAGGACTATTTGCAAAGCAATTCATTCCCAGGGGCACAAGGATACTGGAGTACAAAGGAAAGATCAGCACATGGAAAGATGCAGAAAGTGTGGATGGCGAGAATGGTTATATCTACTATGTAAGAAGGAACCATGTGATAGATGCGAGCCGGCGTCCCCGTGCATTGGCCCGCTATGCTAATGATGCCAGGGGGCTTCAGCGGGTAAAAGGGATTACTAATAATGCGGAGTATGAAGAAGTGGGCCTGCGGGTATTTATCAGGGCCAGTAAAGACATACCAGCTGGTGCAGAGATACTGGTGGAGTATGGCAAAGGATATTGGGATGTGATACGCCACAATATCAAAGTGGAAAAACAAAGGCAGCGGCTGCGGGAAAAAGGACTGCTCTGATCATTCAGGTCTTAGCCTGCAAGTTTAAATATACCGCCTCCAGGTTACCGGCTGCCTGGCGTGGAAAAGTAACATCGTTTTCAAATACAAATAGATCATCCGGCTGCGGGTGTATAGCAGCGGCCAGTTGTTCCCATTTCGTTGTCCACGCATGGTAGTGAAACAATAATGCAGCAGCATCCTGTTGCAGCGCATCAGAAAGAAGATGACCCTTAGTTTGCAGCAGCAACATGATGGCGCTGTTATACTTTTTTAATTCCTGTGCAAAGCGAAATGTTTTACCCCCGGCCAGATATTGCTGGTAAGCCAGCTTTGACGATTCAAGTTGATCGAGTAATTCTTTCAGAAGGGCTGTCTGCTCATCTTTTTCCATCATTATTCTTTTGCGCAAATGTATCGAAATCAACTGCTGTTTCATTCTCTTTGGCCGGTGCCAGGCCCGGTATCTTATCACTGATGGATTGCGGCAGCAACGGATGGATCAGTTGTGCAGGATAGTTTTTAGGAAACTCCTCCCTGATACCAAATTTATCAGGCTCATGTCCGGGGCAGGTATAAGTGCCGAACAGGATATCCATCAGCGGGGAGATATTCGCATAGTTACCGGCATCACGGTCAAGATGATGATGCCAGTGATGCAATTCCGGCGCCCCGATGAACATGCGCAGCGGACCGATGGGCAGGCGCACATTGGAATGGATATAAATGGCCCAGATACCGCGGAATGCAATAAAACCAGCAATGGTCTCTAATGGAAAGCCCAATAAGATGGCGGGAAGATTGATAATACCCACGGTATAGATCGTATCCAGCGGGTGCTCCCGGTGGGCAGCCAGCCAGTCCAGGTGCTCTGCACTATGATGTACCTTATGAAAGCGCCATAGAAAACCCGCCCGGTGTTGCAGACGGTGTGCCCAGTAGATCAGGAAATCGCTCAGCACTATTACTTCAATAGCCTGCAGCCACCACGGTTGTGCCGCCACCTGCTGGCGGAAAGAGGAGGGAGTCATCCCATCTACCCAATGACCAAAATGATTTAAGGCCCATAACACCAGGCCACCCCAAAGCAGGTATTGACCAAGAAAAAAACAAAGGTCCGTAAACCAGTGCGGCCGCAATATCTTTTGCCCGGCTTTGGCAGGAAATACTTTTTCCATTGGCACGAACAGCAACAACAAGAAAAGAATGCTGAACCCGGTAGCGGCTGCAATAGAATACAAATTCATGCGGGGTTAATTAAATACATTAAGGAGTGTTGTCTTTCTTTTTGTTTTTCTTCTTTTGTTTTATATCGGTACTGCGGATGACAGGACCTGATTTGGTGCCATAAAAACGTACCGGCTCTTTCGTTACAGTGTCGGGTATAATGCGAACGGAATCCATCACAGGCTGTAAGAGGAGCAAACTATCAATTTGCGGAACGGTCAGCAGCTTTTCTGCTCCATTGATGCTGACCGGGTACCGGGTCCTGCCGGGATGATGTGGCGGCACAACCCATCCTGCCTTGGAACTGGTCATTATTATCTTTTCCTCTTCTTTTTCCGCCTTGTATTTCTTTAACACACTGTCGGCTATATATACCCGGGGCTTTCCAACATCGGGGCGGATTCGGGGTGTGATGGTAGTTTGATCTGCAATGATGATAGATTTTGAACTTGACATGATAGGGCTGATAGTAATCGAATCCCCCGGCTTTTTGCTGGTGTCCGCAGGAAATGTTCCCGGTTGTTCCATCGTGGATAAGCTGTTACCACCATTCGGACTGAACAAATATTTATCTAAATAGCCGGAGCGGTAAGCCACAAAACCAGTCATTAGCAAAACAAAGCCGGACAAGGCAGCAGCTTTTATAAGAGGGCTGGGGGAGTGCATGGCAGTTGATTTGTCTTAAAGTTACTATTTCACCTTAAAAGATCACTGTTAAAAAAGAACTGCTGCTACCCCGGCACGGCAGTTTGATGTTCAAAGCAATACGTCGATACCCTTGCATTGATGGGCATAGAATAGATCTGCTTCAGGGTATGGGGTAGGTTGGTGACCGGTAAGAAAGAAGCGGCCCCTTCATACTCCCATACAAATGGCTTTTCTTCCGGGTGTAATTTTTGATAATAAAACATAGCTGCCGCCAGCAAGCGGGTCCGGTTGTTGATCAACGCTTCGGTGTATATTTTCTCCTGTAATACCTGTGTTCTGGACAGGAATTCAAAATAAAGCACCCGTCGTATCGATTGCTGCCGCATCGGTTCTGATGCGTGGGCCAGCATCATATCATGTATCAGTATATCGCCTGCCTGCATGGGCACTTCAATAAAGGGCTCATGTTGTAAAACACAAATAGATTTTCCGGAGAGATGGCTGCCCGGTACCACCCGCAATGCGCCGTCATTTTCTTTTACCTCATCCAGGTAAATGCCCACCGTAAAGCAGCGACCTGTTCTTTCATGCATCATATCCTGGTGCCAGAGCACCGGCAATTCATCACCGGCATTCTTTATCACTGCAAATTCCTGTATCAA
>JAEUVL010000067.1 GCA_016786965.1 Chitinophagaceae bacterium | reverse complement strand
GAAGAATTACATGCAGTGAGGATAACAGCCCAAATAATGGTAGTGATAATGGTCTTCAACAGGTTGATCAGTTTCATACAAAAGTATTGGAAAAGCTTATGTGGTAACAGGAGAATGTGGAAATGTGGATAGCTTGCTTTAATACATATACCTGTACAAAAGTTACAAACTAACGGGGGATAGTTGACGGGTAAACGAACAGGTAAACTTTTGAACTAATAAACCTATCAACATTATCTTTGCGCCATGGCAAAAGCAGACAAAACAAGTTATCCCAAAGAAAAGATCAAGATATTATTCCTCGAGAACATCAGCGATATAGCTGTTAAGAATTTTCAGCGCCACGGTTATGCACAAACGGCCAAGATCTCCAAAGCCCTTACCGAAGAGCAGCTCATTAATGAGATAAAGGATGTTCATATACTCGGCATCCGTTCTAAAACACAGATCACCAAAAAGATACTCGATGCCGCCAAAAAACTGCAGGCCATCGGTTGCTTCTGCATTGGCGTGAACCAGGTGGACCTGAAATCTGCCACTAAGAATGGGGTGGTGGTATTCAATGCTCCCTATTCCAATACAAGGTCCGTAGCCGAACTGGTGATCGGCGCCTCCATCATGCTCATCCGTCGCATACCGGATAAGAATAAGGCCGCCCACGAAGGCACCTGGATGAAAGATGCCAAAGGCAGCTACGAATTGCGGGGAAAGACATTGGGCATCATTGGCTATGGCAATATTGGCAGCCAGGTAAGTGTGCTGGCCGAAGCATTGGGTATGAAAGTGATCTTTTATGATGTGGAAACCAAACTGCCACTGGGCAATGCGGAAGATGCCAAATCACTCAAAGAATTATTACACCGGGCTGATGTGGTAACACTGCATGTACCCGAAACCAGCCAGACCAAAAACCTGATCAATAAGACGAACCTGAAGTATTTCAAGAAGGGTGCGATACTCATTAACTATGCAAGGGGAGAAGTGGTGGACCTGGATGCCTTGCGAAAAGCTATCCTGGAAGAGCATATAGCCGGGGCCGCAGTAGATGTATATCCCTGGGAACCGGAAAAGAACGGCGACCGCTTTCAAACACCGCTACAGGACCTTCCCAATGTGATCCTTACCCCGCATATCGGCGGCAGTACAGAAGAAGCGCAGCAGAATATCG
>JAEUVL010000043.1 GCA_016786965.1 Chitinophagaceae bacterium | reverse complement strand
TTTTGATGGTGTCTGTAATTTCTGTAACCGGATGGTGAATTTTGCTATCCGCTATGATAAGCGGGCGAAGCTGCGATTTGCACCGATGCAGTCATCCACCGGTGAAGAACTGCGGGTGCAGCACCATGTTTCCCCGGACATAAATACAGTGATCCTGATCGATAACGGTAAAGCATATACTTATGCCAAGGCCGCTATCCGCATTTGCAAATATCTTGACTGGCCTGCCCGTTTACTTTATGTATTCGTGATCGTTCCTTCTTTTATCAGTCAGCCTGTATATAAATGGATAGCCAGGAACCGGTATAAATGGTTTGGTAAAAAGGATAGCTGCATGGTGCCATCGGCTGATGTGCGAAGCCGCTTCCTGGAATAACCACTGCTATTGGCGGGTAAGTGATCGCCATCTTTTCTCATTGCGATACCAGAAGTACTGGCTGGCTGCAAAGCTGGTGATAAATGCGAGTACGACCAGCAGCCAAACTGGCAACTGGATGAGCCGGAAAAACTGAAGCATGCTGAGGATATAGAAAATGGTGAGCGGCAGAAAGAACGCAATAACGGCACCACCGATGGTATAGGTAATGATATAGGACCATTTGCCTCCTTCCCGCTGCTCGTTCCAATACCGGATAAATTTTTTCTCTTTGTCTGATAACATACTTACACCTCTTTTAGATTGATCTCTCCTTTCATATAAAACACACATTGCCCGGCCATGGTCACCCTGTCGCCTTTCAGCATTTCGCACCACAGTTCTCCTTTGCGCTGGGATAGCTGGCGGGCATGCAAAGATGTTTTATTCAGCTTCTCCGCCCAAAAAGGAATAAGGGTGGAATGGGAAGAGCCGGTTACGGGATCTTCCGGTATGCCGCAATTGGGTGCAAAGAATCGGGAGACAAAGTCGCAGTCTGTGCCGGGTGCGGTTATAATAATGCCTATGACATCAATTTTATTGAGCAATCCCATATCGGGCTTTACCTGCTCTACCTGTTTTTGTGTTTCGAGTTCCACTACATAATCCCTGCTTTTATATACCGCCACGGGATTCGCCACCCCTAATCCTTTTAATAGTTCGTCGGGGTAAGAAGTGATCAGTTCGGGCATACGGGCGGGAAAGTTCAGTTCCAGTTTATCGCCTTTGCGCTGCACCAGCAGTTCGCCGCTTTTGGAATGAAAGCGGATCTGTGGTTTATCTACTCCCAAATACTGGTACAATACATAGGATGCTGCGAGGGTGGCGTGTCCGCAAAGATCAATTTCCAATTCGGGTGTGAACCAGCGGATATGGTAATCTTCTTTTTGTGGTACGAAGAAAACGGTTTCTGCCAGGTTGTTTTCCATGGCTATTTGCTGCATGAGCGTATCATCTATCCATTTATCCAGCGGGACGACGGCAGCGGGATTTCCGCCGAAGAGCTTATTGGTAAATGCATCTACCTGGTATAAAGTAAGTTTCATTGGTTGTATTTATTGGCCGGGCCAAAAGTAAAAAATCCCGTGTACAACGGGATCATAATTACATGGGCGAGGAAGCGGGGATCACTTATCGTCTTTTTCTTTATCCAGCCGGAATGATACTTTGCAGATCACGCCGTATGATTTTATCTTTCCGTCTTTCACATGCACTTTCATATCTTTTACCCATACGGAATCCACATTGCGGATGGTTTTTGACGCTTCTTTTACTGCTTGCTTTACAGCATCATCAAAGCTTTTTTCGGAAGAGGCAATTAGCTCTATAACCTTTACAATAGCCATAGTGAGTAGTTTTTAGTGAATTGTTGTAATAATACTTTAAGGTAGTTCTTTTTGCTAAGACCATCAATTCCAAATTGGCAATTGGCAATGGGCAATAGGCAATTGACAATGGGCAATAGGCAATTGGCAACAGGCAATTGGCAATAAGCAATTGGCAACCCGTAATTTCATCCGGGCTTGTTGTACTCAGTATTTATCAGGATTGCTGATCATGTGGTGTAACAGCCGGCCGGTCTCTTCCGTTTTCATGATCATCCGGCCATGCTGGGAGCTATCGATATAATTGCATGCAAGAGCAAAATCCAACCAGCCAGATGTTTCGGCATTTTCCATATCACAATCAGTGACTTTGGACACGAAATGGGCCGGGTATCTCTTTTTCCGGTACGCTTCCAGAAGACAAATGCATACG
>JAEUVL010000003.1 GCA_016786965.1 Chitinophagaceae bacterium | reverse complement strand
GGTAAGTTCGTATTCAGGGCTCTCTGTTTTGCCACAAGCCAGGTATCTCAACAGGTGTATGCCTTTAAAACAGGCTGAAGGATTTTTCCATTGCCCTTCTTCCAGCAATTGTAATCGGGTGAAAAATGTTTTCAGGAAAGGGGCTAACAGTATGATACCAGCATATTGAATAAAATACTTCTCGGCTACCGGTGTTTCATGCTTGTCCATCATCTTTTCCTCTGTTACTCCGGCAGTATCAGCCTGGTCAGTCCTTCCTGGAGAGGCTTGTCCTGTCGTCATTTCATCTGTCTCTTTAGAATTGACCGGTACTGCTTTGTAAGGCATCGATTCTTCAATACCCGTCAACTGTTCTTTTATACCGGGCACCTGTATATTCTTTTTAAATACCCGGATAAGTAATTCTGGTACTTCGCTCTTTGAGCTGGCATTGAAGAATAAGGGCGCCTCCAGTAACAACATATCCAGCACTATCTTCTCTTCCGCTGTAATTATCCTATTCTTCTCCCCTGAGTTCTTATCATCCTCTTTATACGCAGCCTCCAGTATAGTATCCGTTGCGTTTCGATATAATACAACCGCTTCGTTAATATTTTCAATGACCTCCGCAATCTTTTCTTTGGCAGCCGTATTTAACTGGTACACCACTCTTTTCCAAAATATTGGCGAGGTACGGTTCTCATCCAGGAAATAAAGTACTTCATCATAGTTGGTTTCCAGCAACTCCAAAAAAATATGACTGATGTCAGGCTGTAATGACTGTGCCCACCACGGCAGGTTACCCGTGAGCATAAAATGACGTAGCAGTTCCATATTGTTATGCTGCCGGGTCACTCTCCTTTCTTCAGTTGGCTTTGGCGACAGGTAGGGCTGCAACTGCCGGGTCATTTCAGCCTCGATGGCCATTGCCAGCACCTGTTCAGGTGTATGCAGGCTGATCGTTCCCATATCTATTTCAATCCTGTCTATGATAACCAGTTCTGTAGGGTCAGCGGACCTCGCAGCGCTTTCCACGGCCGCTGCCACCTGTTGCTGCAATAAGGGTGCAAGATCATGCTGCAAACTGAAAGCTTCACTTTCGGTGCTGCAGGCAATATTCAACTCCAAAGTATTGATCAGGTGCTTCATGCTAAATTATATTGTCAGCCACAATCATCTGCACATTCTCCGCATAGCCGCAACGTTTGCAGCACATCCACCAGGGGATTTACTTTATCATAAGA
>JAEUVL010001094.1 GCA_016786965.1 Chitinophagaceae bacterium | reverse complement strand
CCTGGGAGAAAAATCGATTGTGTCTGTTCTTAATTCAGCATTTATAATATACTCCCTGTTATTGACAAAACATAAACGTTCCGCCAGCGGCATATTATCCTTGTTGAATATAGTTATTTGTAAAATTCCGGAATGCAGGTTCTGGGTATTGATCACTCCCTGGGCTGTTGCTTTACCGGGAGAAAAGTTTTGCTGGAACACTACCCGGTGCTGCATTTGTCCTATCATGTATGCTGCCTCAAAAGAAGGGTCACCTGTTTTTTGCTGTAATTCAAAAAAGCTCCCCTGCGGATGTGGCAGCACTGTAAGTACGATGCCTTTATCAACCGCCGCTGGCAAGAAGTATTTTTCACTGGAGGCATCACCGTTCAATAAGGCATAGTAGCCCCCATTAGCCACAGGCTGCAATTCGAACATACCCATCCCATCATGATAGCTATTTAAGACTGCCACCTCTTCATTCTTTGCATTTCGGATCGTTCCGGTTGCCGCCACAGGCAATCCTTTACTATCGGTAGCTTTAAAGGCAACTGTATTTGTAAAGCCATTTACCAGGTTGCCACCTTCCGGGAAAAATTCGACCTTTATCTTGTTCGAAGTCTTCTTTTCGCCAGCCACCTGCATATTATTTTTCCCAAAAACAAAAATCCTGCGCTGGTATAAAAAGGCGGGATCATGATTAAGCATACTGCTGGTGTATGCCCGTATTAAATAATTACCGCTGGCAAGAGAGTCTGGTAATTCGATCTGGCCGTTGGCAATACCAATCAATACCGGCAATACAGCCCGGCTAATAAGGGCAACAGAATCTTTGAGCAATTCCACGTACAAGGTAGTGCTGATGGTGTCTGGCTGATGATCGGAATATAAATAGGCTTTGAACCAGGCCGTTTCACCAGATACATAATTATCCCTGTCAAAATGCAGGTACGTCTTTTCTACCGGGGAGACATCCGACCATTTAGTTAAGAGTTCTGCTGGCTTTTGCGCTATAATGGCAGTGCTGAAACAAACCAAAATAACAGGTAATAATTTATATTTTCTCATGGCGGGAATTAACGGGAAACAAAGATGCGGATCAATAGTGATAAATCAATCCGGCAAGGCTTCCGTTCCTGTAATTTTAACTATTGCAGGTACAGGTTATTATGCCTATTTTGTGTACCGATCAAAGCAATTCTGCATGAAAAAAATTATTCCCTTTTTGTTTTTGGTATCCCTGCTGAGTGGCTGTAAGAAAGCAGTTGAAAACGTACAGGAGGACCTGGTGATAAAAGCCATGACAGACGGACAATGGGGAGTAACAAAATTCACCCTGAACGGGACTGATATCACGACCGATTTCACCAATTATAAGTTCAAATATTACAGTAATAAGACTGTAGATGCCATTAAAAGTGGCCTGGTGGAAAAAAACGGCACCTGGGACGGTAATGCCAGCAACATGACGACATGGGCCAATTTTAATTCAGCCGTTTACCCACTATCTCTTATAAATGGTTCCTGGCAAATCACCCGAAACAGCTGGACTTATGTGGAGGCCACCCAGGTGTCGGGCGCCGATACCAAAACGATGAGGCTGGATAAGCTTTAATACTGTCTCCGCCTGCATTATACCCGGCAAACGGCGTGAATTCCTAAGCCAGGCAGGAGTGAATTGCAGAAACTAGCCCTCCCCTCCCACCTCAATATCAGGGTTCCTGTGAGATGCTATCTTTCCCAAAGTGAGAGCATGATATTACCGGAGATGTTCCCATGATGTTCCCATATTGTTCCCATGATATTCCCATGATGTTCCCATTAATATATGCATGGGAACATGATCGGATTAAATCGGTGATAGTTAGGTAATAAGATTATTAAATCAAACTGATTTCAATGGTTTTAAGACTTATCTGGACAGTATCTATGATCAGCAAAGGCAGGATTATCAGTCTTACCGGCTTATACTGTTAGTCCGGTAAGACAAGGCTACAATACAGATGAGGAGAATGAAGTGTTTTGATACGAACGATTATCTCCGCCGACAGGTCAGTATTATTTTTTTGTCCCCCCCGGTTATTTAAACATAAAGGCATAATATTTGTCATATATGGCAACGTCCTGCCCTGCCCTTAAGATTAGTATATCAACCAGAAAGTAAAGCGGTCCCGGCAATCAAGATTCCGCTATTGTTTTACCAACGAGTTAGATTTAAGAACAGTACACTAAAACCAGTTACACTTTGAGGCTCAGGAGTTACAATATCCATACGAAACTGATTGTATTATATATCGTTACCTTATTCGGGGCTGTTTCCGTTTTTGGACAGGTGCCCTCGGCTAATTTCACCGGAAGCCCTGTATCTGGCTGTTCTCCCCTTATTGTTGTTTTCCAGGACCAATCTACTGGAAGCCCCACTTCCTGGAATTGGGATTTTGGAAATGGCAACACTTCTACCCTGCAAAATCCGACCGCTTCCTATTTTACACCCGGCACATACACAGTTACCCTTACCGCTACTAATATAAATGGGTCTAATACGCTAACCCGCACACAGTATGTAACAGTGTACGAACCCCCGGTCGTAAGCTTCAGTTCCGATGTAACGAGTGGCTGTTTTCCTCTGCGGGTACAGTTTACCGACCTTTCCACACCCGGGGCTGGTAATACCAACACCACCTGGTTATGGGATTTTGGAAATGGTACTACTTCCACTCTTCAAAACCCTTTCGTAACCTACACCACGGCCGGCAACTTTACCATAACCCTGCGGGTTACTAATGATAAAGGCTGTACCCGGACAATAAGCTTACCTAATTATATTGCTGTAACACCGGGTGTTACTTCCACTTTCAC
>JAEUVL010001090.1 GCA_016786965.1 Chitinophagaceae bacterium | reverse complement strand
CTTACACTGTCGATCCTGTTGTTGGTGATCGTTGCATTGATGACTTCATTACCGGTAAAGGTACCCGTGGCGATAGCAGTATTTCCTGCGGCAATACCAAATCCGTCGGCACCGCTTCCAATACCTGTGCTTCCGATAGTGTTGCCGGAAATGGTGATATTATTTTCAAAGCCCACGAATATACCGGCAATGCGTATGTTCTGTGAAGCGCCTGAATTGGTATTGAGCAGGTTCTGGTTGATCGTGTTGCCGGTATTTTTATTGGCAGCACTGGCACCCTGCGAGTAAATACCAAGCTGCACCGCCCTGATATTATTATTCTCGAACGTGTTGTTATTATTACCTGTACCCAAACTGCTGTTGCTGATAGTAGCAGAGCCACTACCGATACCCACGAGTGTGGTGGTATTGGAATTACCAACAATGTTACAGTTACGTATGGCATTGTTGGTGGCAGCATCAGCTCCGGTTGTTTGCAGCCATACTACGGCAGAAGAGGTACCTGTATTAGTATTGCTGATCGTAAGGTCCCTGCTGGCAGTGACCGGCGGGCAAATACTGTTCACCGTTGCACCGGTGGAACCATTGATGGTCACATAATCGGCACCACTTAAAATAAATACCGCACTGGCGCTGGAACCACTGATCGTTGTTCCGGGCAATGTTGGTTTTATGGTAAGTGTATTGGTGCTGCTTGCATCCGGGTTTGCGGTGATCGTTAATGGCAATGTCTCACCGGTATAAGAAGCATCAGTCAGGAGGAAAGTAACGGGACCTCCAAGACAAGATGTATTGTAAGCAGCGATGGCTGCTCCTATAGTGGTATAGGTTTGACCTGTACCAACGTTATAAGAACCGCTGAGCGTTGCACCGATAGTATAGCCGTTCGGTGTAGTGGGTGGTGTGGTTACGGTATTAACATCCGTAGCAACCAATCCCACTCCGGGGTTTGCAACAATGTTTGGTATGGCCGCCACATCCTGGGCGATCACATAATATTGTATGGCATCACCTGCCACGAGTCCGCCCATGGTGGCGGCCACGATCGTGAAGTCCCATGTACCATTGGTACCGGAACCACTCGCCAATGTTCCCTGTGAAGAGAACCAGGTACCTGCATTTTTACGGAAATATATTCTTGGTTG
>JAEUVL010001088.1 GCA_016786965.1 Chitinophagaceae bacterium | reverse complement strand
CCTGGTAATCTTCTGTAAGGGCTGCCCGTTGCTGAAACACATCTTCTTCCATTAATTGCTCTGCATAGTCTGTATGAAATGACATGTTTAACAACTGCTTGGTGTAGGCGAGTCCTTTTGTAGGCATGGCCGCCAGTGTGGCGGCTATCTTTTTACTTTCTGTTTCAAAAAGCTCATCTGCAAATACTTTATAGAGCATTCCCATTCTTTCTGCCTCGGCTGCATTTACTTTATCTCCGAGCATGGATAATGCAGAGGCTTTTTGCCAGCCTATCAATCTTGGTAAAAAGTAGGTGCCGCCACTGTCGGGTATCAGCCCGATCTTCGAAAAGGCCTGTATAAATGAAGCGGATTGTGCAGCCACCACCACATCACAGCAGAGTGCAATATTGGCTCCTGCGCCGGCCGCCACACCGTTAATTGCGGCAACCACCGGTTTCTCCAGTTTGCGGATCCTTGTTACGATCGGGTTGTAATGTTCAGATAAGATCTGTTTGATCTCAATCTTATTTTCACCTACGAGTTCGCTGATGTCCTGCCCGGCGCTGAAAGCTTTTCCTGAACCGGTAATGTACACACAGCGGATGTCGTCGCTTTTACAGATATCCAGTTTTTCCTGCATCAGCAGGGCCATTTCACGGTTGAATGAATTGAACTTCTCAGGCCTGTTGAGAGTGATGTATGCAACACTATCTTTTATTTCAAATAATACAGAAGACATGACAGTAGTTTAATCAGCAAACTTACAAAACAAACACCGACTGCTTCCGCCTGTACTTTTTTGCAAGCCCTTTATTGACAGTAATACAAGAGGCCGCTGTTCATTGCAACGGCCTCTTGTATAATCAGCCAATAATCTTTACTGAAGCACTTTTATAAAAAATGAAGAAGCTGGCAGATCAATAGCCGCTCCGCTCATATTGCCAAAAGCCACTTCCACCTGGTTTAGCGCAGACACTCTTGTCCAGGCTATGAAATACCCGGAAGGCAATGCTGCCTGTGGT
>JAEUVL010000413.1 GCA_016786965.1 Chitinophagaceae bacterium | reverse complement strand
TAACAGCAGCGGAACACTTTCTTCAGCAGACTGGACTATTTTCAATAATAAAATAAGTACAGTGACTGCATCTTCCACCGCTGCCGTTACTACAGTATATAATATAGCGACGATCAATAATGCCGGTGCCTACTGGAATGCAAACAAATTACAGGGGAATGCTATTTCGGTCACAACACCAACCAACGGGCAGGTCCTTTCCTGGAATGGAACGGCATGGACCCCCGCCGCAGCGGCACCGGTGACTACCACACATACCATCAGCAGTGCTGCCAATATCATTACATCAGTTGTAAATGGCGTTTCTGTAACTGCACCTGCAGTAAATAGCGTAAGTAATACCAGTACTGCCAATACCTTAACGACCACGGTGAATGGCATTATCGGTTCCCCGGTAAATATGATCAACACTAATACGCTGACACAAAACGCCACCAACCAGTTGATAAGTACTGTTAATGGAGTGGCAACGGCTGCACTCACGGCAAATACCAGTGGTGATGTAACCGGCAATCTTGGTGCAACTGTCGTTTCCAAAATAAATGGCTCGCCGTTAGGCACTATAACAAGCGCCACCAGCGGGCAGGTATTAAGCTGGAACGGCACAGCATGGGTTCCGGCTACAGCTGCACCCGCAACTACAACCAATATATTAAGTAGTAATGCAAATATTATCACTTCCATTGTAAATGGTGTTTCGGAAACAGCTACAGCGGTAAACAGTGTAAGCAATACAAGTTCAGCTAATACAATAACTACTACAGTAAATGGTGTTACTGGCCCCTCCGTAAATATGGTTAACAGTAACACATTAACTCAAAACGGCAGTAATCAGTTAGTAAGTACCGTGAATGGCATAGCTAGTGCTCCTTTAACTGCAGACGCTTCCGGTGATGTTACCGGCGACCTCGGGGCTACGGTAGTTTCAAAAATCAATGGATCACCTTTAGGCACCACTACAGGCGCTACCAGCGGACAGGTATTAAGCTGGAATGGTGCTGCATGGGTTCCTGCAACAACCACACAATCTGCAAATGCTGAAAGCCTGACCTCCAACTTTACAACATCATCAACCTCTGCAACCAATACAAATCTCAGTTTTGCCATTGGTGCAAATGAGAGCTATTATGTAACGATTGAAGGCTCGGCCAGTAAGGCTTCTTCCACTTCAGGAATGAGATTAGCCATCGCAGCCCCTTCTGGCTGTACTATTTCAGGTGAAGCTTATTTGGGAGGCAGTTCCTTATCAACTGCACCCACTCCGAGTTTAATTACTGCAATTAATACACTGGGTTCAACGTTTGCCACCGGTAATGGCGTTAGGGTAACTTTCAGAATGACATTCCAGGTCACTAATTCTTCAACGGCCGGAAATATCACTTTGCAAGCGGCAACCGTGTCAAGTAATACTGCTACTATTTTTGCGGGCACTAGAATGAGTTGGATCAAGGCCAGTGCATTATAATTAATAAGCCTCTCCCGGTCCTGGTAAAAAAACCGGCTGCTTATATTAATCTGAGAATTGGGACTATATCTCTCGTATCTACTTTATTGTATATTTAAAGTACCCGGGGAATAGTATTTTATAGTCAATTCTATTAACTATTTGATATTATCTTATAAAGAGAAATGACAGGAATAATCGAATCCCTACAATAGAGTGTTATATAGTATTTTAAACGACGTCCCATATCACTCCTTAAAAAGAGTCTTAACATCGCCACTAAACCGTCTATTCCGATTGAAAGTTTTTTTAGAGTTCTGGGAAAAAATCAACCTCTCGACTTAATTGTACCCTGAATTGCCCGGTTTAACTATAAACTCTGGGGACTAGAAGAATTCGTCGAACGCCGATTAGTACATAGCAGAAAATTCACAGAATAGTGAGCTTTCAAAGGAGCTTTGAGCAAAAAAATTTCCTACCTTGCTTCTATGACACTTCCAAAATTATCGCAGCTAATGCTGCTATGCCTGTTTGCTATCACCTCCTGTAGTAAAAAATCTGATGATACGACTCCGCCGCCAGTCACTCCTCCCACAGGACCAACAGATAATGACCCGATTTTGTTAGGAAACCCCTCGGGTGCTGTTACTAATTCCAATTATTCACTTAACTATTTAAAAAACAGTACTTATTACAAAATTGGGTACAACGAACCACGGGGTATTTCCAACTGGGTGGCCTGGCACTTACAAAGTGAAGACTTAGGTAGCACCCCACGTCAGGATGATTTCCGTCCTGATAATGACCTGCCCTCGGCATATTATAAAGTGCAGCCCGCTTCTTATACCAGCACAGGTTTCGACCGAGGTCATGTTTGCCCTTCCGCAGACCGCACCTCTACAGTAGCAGCCAACTCCTCTACTTTTTTAATGACAAATATGATACCCCAGGCACCAAATCTGAATCAAGGTCCGTGGGATGAATTGGAATCACATATCCGCAGCCTTGTAGGAGGCAATAAAGAAGCGTATATAGTATCTGGGAATGTTGGCGCCGGTGGCTATCTCACCGCCGGTAACGTAGTGAATACAATAGACGGCGGCCGGGTAACGGTACCCCGTAAGGTATGGAAAGTGGTATTACTGATGCCTAAAGGAAATAATGATCTCTCCCGAATAGACACCAGTGTTACTATACTGGCAGTAAATATGCCCAACGACAATACGCTATACTCAACCAGTGGTCCGGGCAGAAATGCCTGGCGAAATTACCTGACCACTGTAACCAACCTGGAAACGGATGTAAATGCTTCCGGAGATTATTTTCTGAATTTATTTGGCAGCATCCCTGCTACCATACGTCCATATTTAAAATCTAAGCTATACCAATAAGTAACCAGATTGGCTTATCTAATAACAAAAAAGTGGAGATATTTTCTCCACTTTTTTTATACGATAAATCAAAGAAGTTGGTATTACATAACGAGAAAGAGTATCACCTTATAATAGGAGAATTAAATGAAAACACTTAATTTATTATCCCTTACCAAAAATATCCGATGCTGACATTTGAATTAATCTGCTTTATTTAAAATATTATTACCTTAGGATACAAACCTCATTACACTTCACCATTAACCTACAACTTATGAGTTCAATTGATTCACTTCCTCCATTTCAATCATTATCATTACAAGATGAAAATGCAGAAGTCTTACTGGGGCCACTGTATGATTTTGCTGGCACCTGGACCAATGACCCGAAGCAAGGCTGGAATCTGATTGCTGTACCGGGACCATTGAAAACTAACGGAGACCCAATATTCTTTAATAGCGGACATGGATTTATATTAGAGACGATACCCTATATCGAAACCATTACATTTCAGCCGATCAGTGTAGTATTAAACAGAGGACAATTCCCATTAGGAACTCCTGCTTTTGGCCAAAAAGCTGAACAACAAGTACAGCAGATCGGGGCAATGTTATACAATCAAACGATCATCAGTGCCGGAGTTGACCCTTCCAATCCTAATTACGAGGCCATTACAAATTTTTTTGAAGAAAGGGGGTTTGCAAAAGACACTCCTATCCATGCAGAGCGGGGAATGTTACTAAACATTACTAACCTCACTGATTATGGCAGCCAAAATTTTCAATTAGCCCGAATGGGCACCATTCCCCATGGAAACACTATGCTGTGCTTGGGAAATACTGAAACACTTGCTTCTCCAAATATCGATCCTAATGGCAACAATTCCAGTCCCACACCTGTGGACCCTACCCGTCAAATGCCGGTAGAATATGCCATCGCTACCTATCAGTCTCCCACTCATACGCCCAGCGGTTACCCTTTCTATCCGGACTTTATTCCTACTAACCCTAACCTTACACTTATCAACGCTAATAAAGGGGTCAATTTTGCCAGCACCACTCATATTTCTTTATCAACCCTGAATGGCACTGGTGGTTTACTGAGCATTCCATTTGTGCGGGGTGGCTTTGATGGCACCAGGATCAATACTACACAAATGACAGTTGACTATTGGTTGTCTAAAATACAAGGTACTGGCGAACTGCGCCTCCAATATGCACAAAATATCAACCTGATCTTCCCGAGCAACCTGGATGCTTCGCTGCCGATTAATTGGCCCCATATAGGGCTGAATACATTAAAACTGGTAACTACCGAAAGCGTGGCTTCTTTGTAGTATGGCAATTATCAGATTGTCAACAAATTGAAAACATTAATATTGATTGCTTTGCCACAAAACTGAGCTTGTGGCTCAAATTAGTTTTGAGTAAGGCAGATTATTGCAATCTATTTAATATTTATTTCCAGTCGAATACAATCCAGAGAGGAGCAAATGATTGGGCAGATTGTGAGTATTTCATACACAGTGGTAACCTCTCAAAAAAAAATTCTATCTTCCCCACCACATTAAACAAACAGCTTATGGCAACCACTCCAAACAAACCGTCTACGTTTCTGATCTTTCCCTGGGGGCTCATGTCTATTATCCTCGTATTGGGGCTCAACCTTACACTCAACAATGCCTGGTTCAGTAAGAACTGGAGCTGGATCGCATTGGTTCTTATCATCCCAGCGGCTATACTTGAAAATTTTAAAGTAGGCTACTCCACCATGCGCATCATGTTCATGAAAGTGGTCTATTCACTCATTTCCTTTTTGCTGGTAGGAATGGCCTTCGGTTCAGCACTTACTGGATATTATAATCATCAATTTGGAAAAGTACCTGAGGCAAAAGCCCTTAATCTGCCATGGTACGTGTTGCTGGCGTTGGGTGTGTTACTAATGATACAGGTGGCACAACTTTTCAGTATGCTTAAAGCCGTAAAAAGGGAGTTTATGCAGATGGATCCAGATCAATAACAGTGTAATATGGCATCTGTAAAAAGTGTTAAACAGCTTGAAGATTTTTCATATTCCAGCGAGGAGTTGCTTTTTTTTGGTAAAGCTCAAAATTTCTATCGTACTCCTGGTAATGTGGTTAATGTTTTAGCGCTGCCTTCAGAAAAGGCCAGGTAGGCAAAGACGAAATAATTTTCAATTCCTCCTTTAATGATGTTTCATTATCTAAGAACCGCAACACCTGTTGCGGTTTATTTTTTTGAAATAATCGGCTGAATATCTTATTACCTGGCAATTGGTCATGATAAAGAATGTGCAATAGGGTATTGTCATAAAAGTGAAAACGGCGGGGAGTACCGGGCAATTTTTCCAGCGGTTTCCCAGCAAGCAGTTGCTTAACGATCTGCTCGCTCCTTTTTTGAATGAACTGAAAAGTATAGCCGCTGGAACCTTTAGTTTGTCCACCAACAGTACCCAGGTTGTAAACACCATCCTGGTAAAAAGGAAACTGCTCATTTGTCATCGGTATCACACCAAACTCCACTTCCTTTATGATATACTTTTCAATGCCTAAATATTGTCTGATATAATTCCTAAGCTCCGTTTCGTATTGCTCCTGCCGAAGCAACTCCTTGGTGAACAAAGTATATTCTACTAAAGCACTTGTAGTTGTATAAGGCAGCACATAAGCAAAAGTGGTACCGTGCTTCTGGTGCACCCGAAAGTCCATCATGATGGCTTCTCCGGCATTGAAGACAGCTTGCTCTGTTTCAATTATCCATCCTTTGAAGTGCTGTTGTAGTGTAATAGTATTTTTCTTCTTACGAATTGGCTTATAAATGGAATTGAACACCACCGGTCTTCCTAATGGTACCTTCTCTCCATTTAATACAACGCCAAATTTTTCATTTTGGTAATACCATTGAGTCACTTCTGCATACACCACTTCAATATTTTTTTGACTGGAAATAACATCAAAACAATACTGATAAAAGTCAATACCCCGTATCATTTTATACTCATAAGGAGCAATATTCATTACGGAGGAATAATCATCACTTAAAAAGGAGACAGTATTCCACTTACGGTATACCACTTCCTCAAAAAAACCGTTCGAAACTTCCCAGAAACACCAGGTGCGGTCGTTAGACGTTTTCGGTGCTTTGTCAATTAACAGAATTTTCTTCTCACTGAATTGCCCGCTTTTTATCATGCGCATCAACAGGCTGAGGCTGGCACAACCTGCACCCAGAAAAATATAATCGTACCCCTGTCTCATCCCATCAGTGGAAGACTTAGAGTGATGCATGCATTATTTATTTGTAGTATCTAAATTATGAAGATTATGAGATTGAGCAGATATTAATCAGTAGGCAGATGATAATAACTTTGGTCTCCTGTAAAGCCCTCATGAGTTAAAAGAAAAGATATCAGTATAGTTATTGCATTGCGTAGATATCATTTCGGACACAAGTTCATTTGATATGCTGCAAAAAAATATTCCTACTCTGCTTCCGGTGCATACTCTACTTTGCGGCTTCCAGCCATTAACTCTTTATCCCGGCGTACTTTTTGCCAATACTTCCGGTTCACAATAAGAAAACCAAAACTCTCACCATGCTCTTTGTTTAAGTGTTTATGGTGCATCTTATGCGCCCACCGAATAGCTCTGACATAAGTATTGTTGCTGCGGCTAAACCACTTGAAGCGCTGATGTATGATCACATCATGCACAATAAAATAAGCAAAGCCATAGATCATAATGCCAAAGCCAATCGCCTGCATCCACCACATGTGATTGTAAGTTCCAAAGTAAATGAGCAAAAAGCTGGGAACGGCGAAAATAAATGCAAAAAGATCATTCTTCTCAAAAACACCAGGTCGTACCTGGTGATGATCTTTGTGCAAGTACCATAGAAACCCATGCATTACAAAGCGATGCGTACACCATGTAATACCTTCCATGATAATAAATGTCCCCAGTAAAACCAATATATAATATACGGTTGTCATTTAGTTTATAAAATTAATCGCTTTCTTATAATATTTCCCTGTTTACCCGGTATACATTTTTACTCAGGCGTGGTTTCATTTTACTGCTGTCCTTTCCACCATTCCTTTACCTTGGGAAAAGCTATATGAAACCAGGCTGTGTACTGATCTGGATGTAAAAATAATGCCGACTCCACCTCATCCATGCTTTTATAACAATAATCCATCACCTCTTGTTTATTAAAATCGATAACTCCGTCATATTTACCAGCAAACACATGATCAAACTCGTACTCAGTAAGCCCATTGTCAAATGATGCTTTATATACAAAGCTGAACAGCTTTGTTACTGGTACAGTGAAACCCATCTCTTCGTGGAGTCTGCGTAAGGCAGCAGCATCTGTTTCTTCACCCGGTTCCGGATGACTGCAACAGGCATTTGTCCACAGGCCTCCGCTATGATACTTATGCTGAGCCCTTTGCTGTAATAACATTTTACCCTGGCTGTTAAAAATAAAAACACTGAAAGCTCTGTGCAAAAGCCCTTCTTTATGAGCCTGCATTTTTTCTGCTTTGCCAACGGGATTATCATTTACGTCCACAAGTATCACATTCGTCATAACCATACTCTTATATCAACCGCAATTGATTTTTAACTCCGGCTCTGAAGATGATCATTGCTTTGCGGTAATTAGGGATACGGATCCTTGATTCAAGTACCCGTGCCGGCTTCATCCGTTGTATTTTTCTAAACAGGGAGAAATAATATTTATAAGCCACATATACCCCAAATCTCGCCTTTAGCGGTAGTCGGGTAATGGCCTGATATGCTTCTCTGAAATCGTTGGTAATATCCTTTTCAATATTCCTTTTATCCTGCTCAGTAAAATTATTAAAATCACAACCAGGAAAGTACACTCTTGACAAACCATTGAAATCAGCCTTTATATCACGCAGAAAATTGACTTTTTGAAAAGCAGCCCCTAAAGAACGGGCTCCATGCTTCAATTCATTATAAAGCTCCTGTTTGCCTTCACAAAAAACATACAAACACATCAACCCCACCACTTCTGCCGATCCATAGATGTATTCCTTGTACGTTTCACAGTCATGGTTTTTTTTATTCAAATCCATCTCCATACTGCAGAAGAAGGCATCTATCAGGGCATGATCAATATTGAATTCATTTACTGTACGCTGAAAACTGTTGAGAATGGGATTCAGGCTAATACCACGGCTGATGGCATCATAGGTTTCTGTTTTGAACTGCTGCAGCAAAAAAGCCTTATCATGATCATGAAAAGTATCGACGATTTCATCCGCAAAACGAACAAATCCATATATATTAAATATGGAAGTACGCAGATCCTTGTGCAGCATTTGTATTGCTGATGAAAAAGATGTGCTGTACTTTTCCGTTACTATGCGGCTGCAAATTTCACTGGTCGTATGAAATAGTTGAACCATTGTTTGTAAAATAAGATTTTATCCCAATACTTTCACTACTTGTTTAGCAACCACCTCCCCGCTTATCAGGCTGGGCGGTACTCCTGG
>JAEUVL010000458.1 GCA_016786965.1 Chitinophagaceae bacterium | reverse complement strand
ATGAATTAAGCCACAGTGGTTTTGTCCGGAGAAACCCCTCCGTAGGTTACTAATCAAAAGCCAACGAAAGTAAGACTTTTGAAATAAACAAAAATTGCCGCTTAAAAACCAAACTCTTACCCTGCTAACTTACTTTTGCCGATGAATAGTTTATAAGTTTATACGTTCATTGGTTTACAGGTAGTTCAAGCCGGTAAATGCTTTTCATACCAACAGAACTTGTGAACAAGCAAACTACTGATCCCGTGAACAGGTAAACTAATAAACCAGTTAACTAAAAACCCATGCAAAGAGACACCGTCATATTTGACCTCATCAACAAAGAACTCTACCGCCAGCGAAACGGGATCGAACTCATCGCCTCAGAGAATTTTACTTCACTCCAGGTGATGCAGGCCATGGGTACAGTGCCGACAAATAAATATGCAGAAGGCTACCCCGGCAAACGATACTATGGCGGTTGTGAAGTGGTGGACGAAATAGAAACACTGGCCATTGAGCGATTGAAAAAAGTATTCAATGCCAGTTGGGCCAATGTGCAGCCGCACAGTGGCGCACAGGCCAATGTGGCCGTTTTCCTCGCCTGCCTCAAACCGGGCGATAAGATACTGGGGCTTGATCTGAGCATGGGCGGTCATCTTACCCACGGCAGCCCCGCCAACTTTAGCGGTAAAAATTACCAGGCACATTTTTATGGTGTAAAAAGAGAAACCGGCCTCGTGGATTATGAACACCTGGAAGAAACTGCCCGTCGGGAAAAGCCCAAAATGATCATCTGCGGCGCTTCCGCCTACAGCCGCGATTGGGATTATAAACGCATCCGTGCAGTGGCCGATGAAATAGGTGCCCTCGTGATGGCTGATATTGCACACCCAGCCGGACTCATCGCTACCGGTTTACTGAATGATCCCTTCGATCATTGCCATATCGTTACTTCCACCACCCATAAAACATTAAGAGGCCCAAGGGGCGGCATCATCATGCTGCGTCATGATTTTGAAAATCCATTTGGCATCAAAGATCCAAAAGGCAATACCCGGCTCATGAGTTCACTGCTCGACCTGGCAGTATTTCCCGGTATGCAGGGCGGCCCGCTGGAGCATGTTATCGCCGCTAAAGCAGTGGCCTTTGGAGAAATACTTGATGATTCATTCAAGGCCTACGGGCAGCAGGTCATCAGCAATGCACAGGCTATGGCCAAAGCATTTGTATCAAGGGGCTACCAGTTGATCAGCGATGGTACCGACAATCACCTGATGCTTATCGACCTCCGTAATAAGAACCTTACAGGAAAGAAAGCACAGGAAACACTGGACAAAGCACACATCACTCTCAATAAAAATGCAGTGCCGTTTGATGATAAATCACCCTTTGTCACCTCCGGTATCCGGGTAGGGGTGCCAGCAGTTACCACCCGTGGCATGAAGGAACCCCATATGGAAACCATTGTCAGCATGATAGATAAAGTATTGATGAATGCAGATGATGAAGCTTTGCTTGCCACAGTAAAAAACGAAGTGAAAGAATTCATGCAGCAGTTCCCTCTTTATCCCGAATTAGGTTAAAAAACTGGTATTTAGTATCAACAAAATAATTCAACATGATACAGCGTCAGCAAACTCTCTGGTTATTATTATCAACAGTAGCCGCAGTCCTCACCTTCATGTTTCCCTTTGCCACCGGCGAAGAAGTGGTAGACAAGACCACGATGAGAAGAATGACAGAAATAGTGGCCGGCAGCGATTTCTTTCTTTTGATACTCTCCATAGCCACCGTAGGGCTGTCTGCCGTTACCATATTCATGTTCAAAGACAGGAAGATGCAGATCAGGCTTTGCCTGCTGGGTCTCGTTATAGCCGTTATCACATTGGTGCGTTATTTTATGGTGATGAAAAAACTAATTACCAGTACCCCGGCTCTTTGGGCTGTGTTACCCGTAGCCGTCATCATCGGTTACTTCATGGCCTTCCGCCTCATCAGGAAAGATGAAAAACTGGTGAAGAGTCTTGATAAGCTGCGTTAAGCTTCCCTCATTAAAAAACATACTTCAATAAATAACAGGCCTGTTCACTCAAACAGGCCTGTTCTCTTTTGGCAGGGCCTGTAGTTTTACCATTACAAGTAACGCTAAAACAAATACAATGAAACCTCAACTGCTTATCGCCCTTACCATCGTCGCAGCGCAATTATCTTTTACCGTTGCCGAAACCACCGCACCCGTTGCGAAACCCACAGTTACCTCCCCCAGCGCCTGGGAAGTACTGGGCAGCCGCTCTGTACGGTATGGTACAGATCATGATGCCATCACCGTATCATCAGAAAAATGGTACAAAGGCATTTATTTTAAAGTCACAGATGCGCCCATCAAACTCAATGACATGAAAGTGTTCTTTGATAACGGCGATAAGTTTGATGTATCCATCCGCGGTATGATCAGGGAGAACGGGCATAGCCGCACTATAGAACTGCCTGGCGGAGTAAGAAGAATAACCAAAGTGGAATTCTCTTACGAAACGATGGGAAGCAACCGTGGCACGGCCAACCTCACCCTCTGGGGAAAATATTAATTAGGCTGTCAAAAATCATTAACCAATAAACCCTAACCTGAAAGT
>JAEUVL010000996.1 GCA_016786965.1 Chitinophagaceae bacterium | reverse complement strand
TTAGTAAAAATGGTTTGCAACAGCAACTGCGAAACAGCAGTAAGTAAATTTGTAAAGCAATAATATTAACCGCCCGGTTTTTCAGCCAGGCTTCAACCACCCTGTTTATTACAGGGTGGTTTTTTATTTGGGTAAATGTGCAATGAGTTCTACTTCCAGTCTTGCATCATGCATATACAACCTTGCAACCTGCACCCAGGTAGCAGCCGGAAAATCTCCTTTATAAAAAACTTTACGGGCATCGTTATACTTTTTCATGGCTTCCATATCAGTGGTGTAGAGGTTTTCTTTTACCACATTCTGAAAAGTAGCCCCGAAGCTTTTCAGGGATCTCTCCAAAGCCTGGTACACACGGGTGATGCCTTCCGGTGTTACATCTCTTGCCACAGCCCCGGAGATATATAATACATTATCCACTTTTACCACCTGCACATAGCCGGCGCTGGTGTCCTGCTTCAGTGCCTCGCCCCAATGCCATTTTTCTTTTTGGATCGTTTTATCCTGTGCCTGTATGGTAAGCAGGAATGCCGCCTGGAATAGGAGGATCAGCATTAATAACTTTCGCATGATGATTAATTTTTACTGAAAGTAACTATCACTCTTGCGAAAGCCAACAAAAAATCCACCAGCGGTTACTGGTGGATGATGATAATATTATTATCTGCTCAGTTCGCCCGGCCCAGCATCTCTTCCACCTTCATCACCAGTTCTGTTTTGGTGATGGGTACACCCATGATCTTATTGTAGCCTTTGGCATCAACAAAATAAACGTCGCGGATGATCTTGATTAATTGTCCGTTGTTGATCTCAGGAATCAGTACCGTGTCAAAGTTTTTGAGTATGTCACCCAGGTTTTTGGGAAAAGGACGGATGTAACGAAGGTGCGCATGGCTTACCGCATGGCCTTTGGCCTGCAATTCCGCTACTGCAGATTTGATAGCACCATAAGTGGAGCCCCAACCGAGTACTAATATTTTTCCCTTTTCAGCGCCACTGTCCAATTTTTGCTCGGGTATATAGTCCGCTATCTTATCTACTTTTTCCTGGCGGATCTTCACCATCAGTTGGTGGTTCTCCGGTTCATAGTTCACATTGCCGGTAATGTTCTGCTTCTCCAATCCGCCAATTCGATGCTCTAATCCCGGTGTGCCTGGCACAGCCCAGGGCCTGGCCAGTTTTTCATCCCGCAGGTATGGCTGAAATTTATCTTCGCCATGCCCTAATTCGGTCTTGAATTTTACAGGAATTGGTGCCAGGTCGGCCGACTGTGGATACTTCCATGGTTCAGCTCCATTGGCGATATAACCATCACTTAAAAAGATAACGGGGGTCATGTGCTGTACAGATACCCTTACCGCTTCATATACTGCATCAAAGCAATCACCCGGTGTGCTGGCCGAAATGATGGGCATAGGGCATTCGCCGTTCCTGCCGTAGTACGCCTGCATCAAGTCGCTCTGTTCCGTTTTAGTTGGCAGTCCGGTAGAAGGTCCGCCCCGCTGAATATTTATTATTATTAAAGGGATCTCCAGCATCACAGCCAGGCCCATCGCTTCACCCTTTAGCGCAATACCCGGACCGCTGGAAGTAGTTACACCCAGCGAACCACCATAAGCAGCACCAATGGCTGAAGTGATAGCCGCTATTTCATCTTCTGCCTGGAAAGTACGAACACCAAAGTTTTTGTACTTGCTCAGGTCATGTAAAATGTCTGATGCGGGAGTGATAGGGTAAGAACCCAGGAATAAAGGCAAACCACTTTTCTGCGAAGCAGCTATTAATCCATACGCCACTGCCTGGTTGCCCATGATGGAACGATACGAACCCGGCTCCATTTTTGCTTTCTGAACAGAATAAGTAGTGGTAAATGTTTCAGTAGTATCCCCGTAATTATAGCCCGCCTGCAATACCTTGATATTACTTTCCATGATATCAGGCTTCTTCCCGAATTTCTCCCGGATAAAGCCAATGGTGTTTTCCATATCACGGTTATACATCCAGTAAAGAAAGCCCAGCACAAACATGTTCTTGGCCCTGTCCTTCTCTTTCATCCCCATGGTAATGTCCTTCAATGCCTCACGGGTCATTTTGGTCACATCCATTTTTATCACTTCGTAATTGCCAAGACTGCCATTCTCCAATGGATTCTCTCCTTCCGGATAATTGGCCAGGCGCAGGTTCTTGGCATCAAAGCCATCCGTGTTCACAATTATCTTACCCCCCTTTTTCAGGGCCGTCAGGTTTACTTTCAGTGCTGCCGCATTCATCGCCACCAGCACATCGCAGGCATCGCCGGGGGTAAAAATCCGGTCGCTGGAAAAACGCAATTGGTAGCCGCTCACGCCAGGAAGGGTTCCTATTGGGGCCCTGATCTCTGCCGGGAAATCCGGGAAGGTAGCGAGGTCTATACCGAGTAAAGCTGTGTTATTGGTAAACTGGCTGCCGGTGAGTTGCATACCATCT
Source organism: Chitinophagaceae bacterium (assembly GCA_016786965.1). Classification (GTDB taxonomy): domain Bacteria; phylum Bacteroidota; class Bacteroidia; order Chitinophagales; family Chitinophagaceae; genus JJ008. Next base: position 3,186 of record JAEUVL010000996.1, on the reverse strand, counting down.
CCGCTATCGCCTGCAAATTTGATTACCACATCTTGTAATACTTCCTGTTTTCTTGCCATTGCGTTTAAGTTATTCTGCGAATTTATAACAAGTTATGTTTGGTTGATGCACTGATTTTCATCATTACCCGTACTGACTAGCCTCTCTCGCCAAAGCCCGAATTATGAATTTCGGAAAAGGGCGGGAACCGCAACGGAATATCAGTAACTATTTTTATATTGGTGTAATAATTATTTCTATGAATAAGTCCCAAAAACTCTTCCTGGCCATCATCCTCCTCCTTCCATCCATGCTGCTGGCCCAGGCCGATGATGATATATTTGAAGCCAATCGCCTGAAGAAGGTTTTTCCTGACGACCGGGTGGCGGCTACCATCGTGGAAGAAGAATTCAATTTCGACAAAGGGAAAAGCGAGGACAAGCTTCCCGTGGTAACGGCCCTACGCAATACCGGCATCACCTTTCTCGCACTGAGGGAAAGGGCCAGTATACAGTATTTTGATTTTTATAATTCGTTTACCAGGATCACCTCCTTCAAACAACTGGAGAAAGTGAAAGGCATGTTTGGCACAAAGAAAAATTATAACGTAGGGTATGCCATTGACCGCTCCGCCAGCTCCAGTGAAATATTTTCAGATGATAGCCGGGTAAAATATTTCAACATAGGCTTTACAGGATACGGTGATGTAACACGGGTGGAAACAGAGAAAAAATACCTGGACAGCAAATACTTAACGGCTGTATATTTTCATAGCTGGTTCCCCGCCAAAGAAAAGATCATTCGCTTTAAAGTGCCGGATTGGCTGCAGGTGGATATACGGGAATTCAACTTTGAAGGTTATAAAGTAGTAAAACAAAAGACCCAGGAAAAGGGCGCCACGATTTATTCCTTTAAGTTGCAAAACCTGCTGGCTATGAAAAATGAACCCAGGGGCATCGGTGCAGCATATCAATACCCCCATGTGGTGGTAGTGGTAAAGTCATTCACCTATGATGGCAAAACAGAAAAAGGCTTTGGCGATGTGGGTGATCTGTACAACTGGTACAATTACCTCTATAAAAAATGTGTAAATAAACCCGATGAATTAAAAAGCAAAGTAACCGAACTGACCAAAGGGAAAAACACTGATATTGATAAAGTAAAATCCATCTTCTACTGGGTGCAGGATAACATCCGTTATATCGCTTTTGAAGACGGGCTTGCTGGCTTTATCCCCGCCACAGCGCAGGAAGTATACAAAGCCAAATATGGCGATTGTAAAGGCATGGCAAACCTTATGACAGAAATGCTGAAAATTGCCGGATTAGAAGCTTATATGACATGGATCGGAACACGTCATATTCCCTATGATTACACCCTGCCATCTCTTGCGGTGGACAACCATTGCATCAGCACCGTAGTGCTGGGCGGAAAAGAATACTACCTCGATGGAACAGAAAAATATGTACCCTTTGGTGAATACGCATGGCGCATACAGGGCAAAGAAGTACTCATCGGCAAAGGCGATAAATATGAAGTAAAAAAAGTACCTGTGCAGGATAAAGAAAAGAATAAGATCCTTACACAAACCACTTTCCAATTAAAGGATAATGTACTGAAAGGGCATGTCAAGGCCACCCTTACAGGAGAACAACGTACCAATTTTCACCAGTTTTACCATGATCTGCCAAATGATGATAAGAAAAAACTCATCCAGCGCTTCCTCGAGTTTGGTAATAAGAACCTCGTGGTATCAAATGTAAAAACATCTGACCTTAATAACCGGGAGATTCCCGTAGTAGTGGAAGGTGATATTGATCTGAGTAACTATGTGATCACAGAAGACAAAGAAATTTACCTGGGTATAGACTTTTATCCGGAAGACCTTCGTGGCCTAAACCCCGATAAGGACCGCCAGCAGGATTATGCCCTGCATTCCAGCTATGTGGCACAGGATGAAACGGAGCTGATACTGCCTGCCGGTTACAAAGTAATATCACTGCCTGCCAGCATTACCGAAAAAACAGATGACTACGAGGTAACAGGATCGTACTCCAACAAAGACAATAAAGTAATATTTAAAAAGATACTCGCCTTCAATACGGGCCGTATCCGTAAAGCTGATTTTGAGAACTGGAAGGCATTTACCAGGAAGTTGAAAGATTTTAATAGTAACTTGATTTTGATTAAGAAACCTTGAGAATTATAAGAGCAGGTTTAAGGTATAAAGTTGCTGAACACCGGAGCTTTATTACTTCCCGGAAGAGTGAAAGATAGAGAAAGTACGGTAGCAGGTTTAACATTGAGTTATCGCTTATACATAAACACTTCTTATGTAACAAGCTAATGGCAGGCATTAACGCCCACCAATCATTAAACGATAAACTGTACTCCTATGGCTACGATCAAACGGTTTGAGGATATTGAATCCTGGAAAATGGCAAAAGAACTTTGCTCCATTATTGGAAAGCACATTGATGAAGGAAGATTCAAAAGAAATTATCGCCTGATAGATCAGTTGGAAGGTTCATCCGGCTCGATCATGGACAACATTGCTGAAGGATTTGAAAGAGGAACCAAGGGTGAGTTTATGTTGTTCCTGGGATATGCCAAAGGGTCTGCAGGAGAATTAAGATCACAGCTTTACAGGGCTTTGAACAGAGGCTATATTAAGCAGGATGAATTTGATACTTTATTTAACCTTGTAATCAAGATTAGTGGGCTACTTCAGAAATTCATTGAATATTTGCTCAAAACAAATATAAGTGGCAGCAGGAAAAACCTAAAACCTTAGACATTAAACTTTAAACATTATAAATGAAGAAGCTTGTTTTTATTTCATTGTTCCTTTGTTTTACAGTTGCCACGTCAGCACAGGACGATGACGATACATTCTCTCCCTCCAAACTGGAAGCTATCGCCAAAAACATGAAACCGGTGTGGGAAGATGGCGATGCTGATTTTAACACCAGCACTATTCCTGAAAAATGGAAAGAAGAAAGCGGAATTATCATTGCGCAAAAAACAAAGTTTGCATTTGATAAAGATGCTAACAAACTCGCCGTGTATGAAATTACCCGCCGCCGTATCAAACTAAACGACAGGGATGCTGTGAACTCCTACTCGTCTGTTTACTTTCGCATCGGTTCTTCTAATGATGGCGCAGGCATCAGGATCATAAAATCAAACGGAACTGTTCAGGACGTA
>JAEUVL010000361.1 GCA_016786965.1 Chitinophagaceae bacterium | reverse complement strand
ATGGGGCTGGCAAGGGTGGTGCTGGATGGTGAAGTGCAATGTATCAATACCAATGCGGAGTTATCAGGTCCCTGCAACTGGACATGGCAGGAATGGAAAGCAGAAGATAAAAAACTGCCGGATGGTCGGCAAGTGGTAACGAGAAGCCAATTACGTGGACTGGTAAATGGGTCTGGTAGAATAGTATTGCCCATTATATACCAACAAATACGAATGATAGAAAGTGGTATAAAACAGTTTGATTACCTGGAGGGGTATTATTTGGTAAAACGATTTAATTTGTATGGTGTGATAAAAAGAAATGGAGATGAGGTATTGCCTATTGTTTATGATCACATTCGAAATTTTCATCACAGTACCGGGGTAGCGATAGTGGAAAGAAATGGAAAGCAAGGACTAATTGAGCGGTCATTCAAGCTGGTAATACCCTGTGAGTATGAAGCTCTCAGCAGTCCGCAGATACCCGGCTTTGTTGCTTTCAGGCAAAATGGTTTGTGGGGTTGGATGGATTATACTGGCAAAGTGGCAGTAGTTCCACAGTTTGACCAGATCGGTTGGATGTATGACGGCCGCATGCGGGTAGAAAAAGGGAAAAAATTTGGTATAGTGGATATCAATGGCCGGGAGGTCATTCCCATCAAGTATGAAGGTATAGAGGACCGTTTTTATAACGGTTATATCAGAGCAATACTGAATAAGAAATACGGGTACCTGGATTCAACGGGTGCAGTGGTAATACCTTTTGAGTACGAGGAGGTAAGAAATTTTGAGAAGCCAATAGCCGGGGCACAAAAGGGTAAATTCTATGGCTTTATAGACCGTAATGGAAAGGAAGTGGTTCCCTATATCTATGACTTTGTTGATCATTCCTGGTACAGTGATGGGTTAGTTAAAGTGGTCAGGAAAGGAAAGATTGGCTATGTAGATGCAACTGGTAAGGAAGTGATTCCTTGTATCTACGATGAGGAGAGAGGTTTTAATCCGTCTAAGGGTCGCTATGTACTATTGAAACATGAATGGAAATATGTGAAGGCGGAAGCTAATTGAATCTACAACTCCTTTTATGAGCACCTGGAGAAAAAAAGCAATCGAGTTGTTGCCAGATTTCAGGCAAGAGTTTGAAAAAGCTGATACAACTATCTATGATGTATTCATTGAGGTATTGCCAGCGACCAGGAAAGCTCATGAACTCAATGATATGAACAGGTTGAAGCAACTATATGCATTTGCAGAATGGTGTTTTAGCCAAAAAGATAAAGACTTGTGGAATGCAGCAGGGGTTTCTTTCTATGAGCACCTGGCAGATGAGGAAATCACTAAGCAGGCTTTTCCGGAATGGGTGCCTGCGGATATTTATAATAATATTCGAGGTCTGCTGGAAATAAGGATAAGTGACAGTGAATTGAAGGAATTAGATAAAAAATATTTATCAGCCAACAGGAAGAAAAGCAGATAGGTGTTACTATGGGTGTGAATACAATTGTCCTGTATTTTGCACCTTCAATTTACGAGACAATAAAGTATTTGCTATGTCCTACAGTATTCCCGCCCATACCCGCATCGGCCATGTGCATTTGAAAGTAAGTGACCTTGAACGGTCGTTAACATTTTATCGTGACCTGCTGGGCTTTGAAGTGCAGCAAAAATTTGGTGACAGTGCCGCCTTTATTTCTGCGGGTGGTTATCATCATCATATCGGTCTCAACACCTGGCATAGCAAAGGAGCAGGGCCAGCACCCGAGAGAGCCGCCGGTTTATACCATACAGCTATTTTGTACCCGGAAAGAAAGGACCTGGCAGTGATATTAAAGCGATTGATCGATGCCGGTTATCCGCTCACTGGTGCATCCGATCACGGTGTATCTGAGGCTATCTATCTTGATGATCCGGATAAGAATGGAGTGGAATTGTACTGGGATAAACCAAAAGAGCAATGGCCGGTTAATGCGAAGGGCGAATTACGAATGGTCACCGAAAGACTTGATATCGACAGTTTGCTGGAGTTAGTTGTTTAACTCTTTTACAAAGTAGTTTTCCGGGAAGGAAAGCTGTACAGGTATTTCTTTTTTAAATATGCCAAACACCGTGCTGCCGCTGCCACTCATCGAGGCATAAACGGCCCCGGCGTTGTACAATTGCTGTTTTACGGCTGCCACTTCCGGAAACTTCCGGAAGATTGATCTTTCAAAATCATTTACCAGCAACTCTTTCCAGTCTGCAACCGGCGCCTGTATGATGGCTGTAAGTCTTTGTTCAGGAATAGCCGGAACAATATCCCGGAAAGCATCACCTGTATTGATGTAGATGCCGGGGTTTACCACTACAAATTTATAACCGGAAAGATCCAGTGAAATCTCATTCAGCATTTCGCCCCGCCCGGTAGCATAACAGGGCTTGTTAAGGATAAAGAAGGGGCAATCACTGCCAAGTACGGCTGCATATTCCAGCAATTTTTCCTGAGGTATTTTAAGGTCGAAAAGTTCGTTATACATCTTCAGGGCAAATGCGCCGTTGGAACTTCCGCCGCCAAGACCGGCGCCAATAGGGATGATCTTATGGATATGGACCCTTACCCAGGGCATTTTAGGAAAATCCTTTTTCAGCAGTTTGTACGCTTTGACACAAAGATTGGAAGATATATTGCCCTGTATAGGGAGGCCGCTGGTGGAAAGTGGAAAAGAGGGACTGTTTTCCGGGTTCTTATTTTCGATGATCTCCAGTATGTCACTTAGTGAAATGGGATAGAAGATAGTTTCGAGATTGTGATAGCCGTCGGCCCGTTTTTCCAGGATATGAAGCCCGAGATTGATTTTACAATTAGGATAAGCTATCACGGAACGGTGGATTTTAAAATATGATCTTGGGTATTTTCGGATTCTAAAAATAAAGAGACAAATCTAACAATTAATGCCCGTAACTATAATACCACAAATGGGCTATCTCTTTTTGTTACGGCTGTTGATCTCATCCCTTATTGCGATGGCCCTGATATAATCTTCACTGTCCAGTACTTCATTCAAAAGATTATTCAATTCTTCTATCGTCATGGTTTTCAAGTCTTCATTTCCGGTGGGGCCATCTTCTTCCACCATTACTTCCTGTTTGCCTTTCTTTTTCTTGCCGGTGGTTCCGGATGCAGTGTCTTCCATCATGATGCCGGCACTCTCCAGTATATTTTCATAGGTGTAAATAGGACAGCCAAAGCGCACCGCCAGGGCTATTGCATCGGACGTGCGGGAGTCTATTTCCACCGTATCATTTTCGCCGGAGCAAACGAGTTTGGAGTAAAAAATGCCTTCCTGCAGGTCGCAGATAATGATCTCATGCAGGTTGATGGCAAAGGCGTTCATAAAGTTCTTCATCAGGTCGTGTGTAAGGGGCCTGCTGGGCTGCATTTTCTCCAGAGCCACTGCAATGGCCTGGGCTTCAAAGCCTCCGATAACGATAGGCAGTCGCCTTAGGCCGTTTACTTCGCCCAGGACCACGGCATACGAATGAGTCTGCGTAATGCTGTGAGACAAAGCCACTATTTCCAGTTCGATCTTCTTCATAGAAGGCACGAATTTACACCATAACTTTCAATGCGTTGAATTTTGAAGGCATAAAAAACCGGGTCTGAGGTCATTTATGGGCCTATTATTTACGGGTATAGTTGCTAAGGTCAAAAAGGCTGGCTGTGTTGCCCGCTTCGATCTTATAGGCCATGATATAAGTGTTTTCGTTGGCCGAGGTTTTGGTTCGGTAGCCCAGCACAATTTTATAATCAAGCACCACCGGCTGTATGTTGAGGTAATTATAGGCCGTGGCGGAAATAAAAGAGTGTTGTTTGCTTACCAGGCAGGCCGCTTCAAACACTTCACCATCACCGGTTTTCATTTCACCGCTATATTCCTGGCAGGGGAATTTCAGGATCTGGGTGTTTTTTTTATAATAGGCAAGCGAAAACTCGGCTCCGGGGTTGCGGGCACTTAGTTTTTCCACTTTATAGGTCTTATAAGTATTGTCAAGAATGTACAGGGAACTGTCTTTTAAGTTAGCGATCATATTGGTTTCAAATGTTTGGCCTTCTTTAGAACCGGGAAAGAACATGGTGACCCTGATCTGGTCTTCTCCGAAAATGATGAACATCGAATCATTATCAGCCCTGTCGTCTGTAGTAATGCGGTATTTGATGAGGCCGGTAAATTTAGTGGCCGTATCAGCTTTGGCTTCCGGTTGCTGGTAATCCGTAGTGGCAGGGTTGGGTTTGCCTTTTCCTTTGCTCTTTTTAGAAGGAGGGGGCAGGGGTACTGTCGTGTCGCCTACCTGGTAATCAGTGGGTGGCGGAGCATTCTTGCTTTTATTTTTCTTTTGCGCCTGTACGGCAAAGGTGATACTTATTAAAAGTAATAGCAGCAGCGTTTTTTTCATAGAAAGCTTGTATTGATGGTGCTGTAAGTTGGTAAAAAAAAGCCGGAATCCAAAGGTATTTGTACGGCTTGAAAGCACGGGCTATAATTTCTGATACTCTTTCAGTTCAAACCAGTGATCGGTATTTCCTCTTTCTATCTGGTAGGCCATGATGTAGGTGTTTTCATTTTCGGCGGGCAGGCGGGTCCTGTATGCCAATACGATCTTTCCATTGGCCACCACTGGCTGCATACCTAAGAAATTAAAATTGAGGGTGCCCGTATAGGGGTAATCCTTACATACCAGGGTGGCGGCTTCAAATAACTTCCCGTCCGGCGTTTTTACGCTGCCTTTATATTCCTGGCAAATTTCTCCGGCTACCAACCCTATTTTATTGTTATCCGCCAGGTTGAAAATTGCCTGGTCAAAGCTGCTAAGAGGTCGGGAAAAATATTTTTTCAGATCATGATTGATCATAAGGATGGTACTGTCTGCAAAGTTGACGATCATGGTAGTTAGTTCAGCTTCCTTTTCATCAGGAGGCATGTAGATATCAAACCGGATCTTATTATTACCAAAAATGATGAACATGGAATCCTTTTGTGATACGTCATTTCCCATCATATGGTAACGGATGACACCATTGAAATTGTCCTGCTGTGAATAGGC
>JAEUVL010000987.1 GCA_016786965.1 Chitinophagaceae bacterium | reverse complement strand
CCGTCTTTATCCACTTGTCTTAGCCTGATAAATACAACGGAAGCTTCACCCACTGGTACTTCTGCACTGTATTGAATATTTGTATTGCTATTACCTGCTGCAGCAATGGTCACAACTTTACGCCAACCCGTATTGCCATCTTCACTTGTTTCAATTTCGAACCTGTCAGAATTATTTTCCTGGGCCGTACTCCATTCTGCCATTATTTTACAATTGGTGCTGACAGAACGGACATAGTTGAAGAGAACAGGAAAAGCACTATTACAATTGGCCAATACAAATGAATTATTTAGTACATGAGTACATGTACCAACTACAACGCTTGCATTTACCGTCCACACACCATTTTCAGGTGGTTGCTGAGGAACTGTCAGGCCACTTTGATTAAAAACGATTCCGCTTGGGCTTGTCCAGGTATAAGTGGCTCCTGCTATCTGATCCGACCCCAGTAAGGCATAACAAACCTCAGGGATGCCAAGAGTACAGGCACAGTTGACAGCACCATTGAGAACAGAGGTTCCACCATTGAGAGTAATAGTAGTATATAGGGTGGATCCATTAAATACACTGATGACACCAACCACAAGATTATCTCCAACGGTACCGGTAATATTAGAAAACACATTACTGGCTTGAGGCCCCGCAATAACAGTAACACCATCTGCGGCATACAAAGTATACGGAGCCGTTGCTCCCACAGCGGCTACAGGTATAATTGTATAGCTATTAACGCCGCAGGGCAAAGTATATATGCTTTTAAGTCCGGCAGCATTTACTAGATAAGAAGTACACAATGTTATAATCGATAATAAAGTTGTTTTTAGCCATTTCATACATTAAAGTTTTAGGGCTAATGAATTTTCTGCTACGGAGATGTTTGTATCCAATCGACAGCCATGAAAAAAGGTAGCCGCTTTCAGGTCTGCTTATTGATCAAATATACATTTCTGGCCCATTAACAGCAAAACCTATTACACCCCAACATTCTTATCTGCCGGGCTCCTTACATTCTATATACCAGCTTATATATTG
>JAEUVL010000960.1 GCA_016786965.1 Chitinophagaceae bacterium | reverse complement strand
TGCCAGTTAATATGGTAAGCCATGCACACGGACAAGGTTACGCTGATCTTCATTTCCTCATTCCTGAAACAGTAGAAAAAGTAGGTTTTGATAAAGGCCCTTATTTCGCCGGTAAAGGCAACCTCGCCACATCGGCTTATGTGGATTTTTCCACCAAAGAATTTCTTGACAATAACTCCATCAAAGCAGAAGCAGGGCAATTCAATACGCAAAGAATAGTGGGAATGCTCAAACTTTTCAATAAAACTACAGAAAAGAACAGGCAGCAATTCTATATAGCATCAGAGTATTCTTCCACCGATGGTTATTTCGACAGCCCACAGGATTTTCACCGCTTCAACCTTATGGGCAAATACAATGCCTGGTTTGGCAATCAATCACAGCTTTCCATCACAGCCTCTACCTTCGACAGTAAATGGTATGCTTCCGGGCAGGTACCTGACAGGGCTGTGAACGCTGGCATTATCAACCGCTTTGGCGCCATTGATGATACAGAAGGGGGTAATACCAGCCGCACCAATATCAATGTGCGGTTCAATAAACAATGGAAGAGCAATTGGAAAACCACTGATCAGCTTTACTTCAGCCGTTATAAATTCAACCTTTACTCCAACTTTACTTTCTTCCTGGAAGACCCGGTGAACGGAGACATGATCAACCAGAAAGAAGAGAGAAACATTTTTGGGTATAATACCACAGCCAGCAGATCCTACCTGCTGGGCAATATGAAAAGCAACACAGAACTGGGAGGTGGTTTTCGGTATGATGATGTGAATGATATTGAATTATCCAAAGCAACAAGAAACACTTTTTACAACAGCATACAAAAAGGCGATGTAAAGGAATTGAATTCTTACCTCTACATCAACCAGGACATTGAACTGAATAATAAATTCACCCTGAATGCCGCCCTTCGGTACGACCACTTCATTTTTAAATACAAAGACGAACTGGCAGGTGCCACTAGTTTTTCCAAACAAAAGAAAGGAACCCTGAGCCCCAAACTAAATCTCAGCTTCTCTCCCACCCAAAAAATAAAACTGTACCTGAACAATG
>JAEUVL010000882.1 GCA_016786965.1 Chitinophagaceae bacterium | reverse complement strand
GCCATCTGTGCATAGGCTTCGAGGTATTTACTTTTAATGGTTTGGGCTTTTTCAACAGCCCAGTTACCAATCACTAAAAAAGGAGCTGTTTCGGTAGAATAGACCGTTTCAATTATCTGCAGCTTACTCATGATCGTTGCTGAATCGGCTCTTTCTTTTGCCAGTACTCTTTTTAATGAATCTATATTCATCTGTGCCGCAAGGGAGGTGGTAAGCAGCAGCAGTAAAACAGAGAGGAATATTTTCATGATGTGTGTATTGGCCGCTTAAAAGTAACTATAAATATGAAATATGTTTGGCAGATGGAAGCGTTGTCCGAACACTGTTGCAGCGCCGCCACTTACAGCCAAAAGCTGCCGTTCCCTGTACTAAAAGTATGGCTGCTTATGACTGTATCTTCTTCTGCTTTCTTTTTGCTCCATAAATTTTTCTTGCGGTGCAGGCAGGTTGCAGCCGGTAGGTGGTATGCCCGCTTGCCTGTGTATAACCACCGTTACCTGATCGGTAGTTTATTTATATGAACACCAGTATTAGTTTGGTAAAAATTAATCAACGCCCATTTTGTAAATAACAACAATAGCATATGAGAATGATATATTCTATGACCGCTTTTCTTATTTTGTCTGTTACCGTCCTGAGCGGATGTGGCCAAGCCGGTAAAACGGAAAAGAAACCAGGCCCCGCTGCCCCGGTTGCGGCAAAGGATACCCCGGGCAACGACCTGCAATGCAAGCTGACGATAGATGGGAAAGAATTCCTCGTGGCGCCAGAAGACATCGATGCTACTTTTACTTTTTCCGATTCATCGGTGAATATCACATTCAAAAAAATTGGATCGGGCTTTATCACGCTACATATACCCGGTATGTACAAATGTCCCTGTAGTATTCCCGCAGGCTACTCCTCTGTTAATACAAAAGTGGCGGGCACAGAAAACGAATATGCCATTCAGCCAACCGTTACACTAAACAGTTACCCGGTTGAGGGTATTAGTTTTCACAACCTCAGCGATGGTTACCATGAAGGAAACGCCGGGGGATCAGCCGCTACTATTCAAACACTAAGGGCCACCGGCGAAGGCACCTCCGGCTCCGGGTATGAGTACCTGATCAAAGGAAGGATTCATACTACGGTTTTGAAAAATGTGTATGAATCTGCTGCCGGTGATAAGAATAAAGATTATCGTATTGAGGGCAGCTTTGTCATCAGGCCGAGACTGTATTTATAAGCTGTGCAACTGCCCTTTACCTCTTTTATGCTGCCGTTGCCTGTTTGCAGCTTTCAGTTGTTACGGTGGGGTTGTTACTTTATTATTAATAATAAAATCAAACGTATGGACATCACACTCCTTCCCGGCGAAGAAAAAATTGATACCTGGACCATCTTATACCAACCTCCCAAAGGCGGTAAGTTCAACGGTAAGCTGTTAGTTACCAACAAACGGCTTTTATAC
>JAEUVL010000857.1 GCA_016786965.1 Chitinophagaceae bacterium | reverse complement strand
CCAACCATGAACTTGTCGTAACTATTTGCGCCGAAAACAGGAAGAAAAGTAATGACAGAATTCTTGTCAGCATTTCCACCCAGGATAGCACTGGTAAATGCACTAACAGGCTCCTGCACCCTGATCCCTTTTTTTACCACATCAGGCAGATTTCCTGTTTTGGTTAATAAGGAGAAAGCTGAATCAAGATTTCTTTCGCTAACTGATTCCAGCACTTTCTTCAGGTCTTCCGGTTGCGGATGTTTGAATTGCCATTGCCTGTAATATTCCTGCATGGCTATATTGAATGTTTCAGTTCCCAGGTAAGACTCCAGCCACTTCATCCATTGCTGGGTTTTGAAATAAGCAATCAGTGCATAATTGGTGGCGGAGAACTTTTCTGATGAGGTCTCTATCGGTTGGTCTTTTCTTTCGGCTGTAAAGGTTTCTAATAAGGTTTGTGTCGATCTGTTGTTATGGTGATGATCTTTCGTTTGCCGGTATTTGTCCTCGTAGTAGGAGTTTATCCCCTCATCCATCCAGGGGTGTTTACGTTCATTGCTGCCCAGTATTCCATAGAACCAATTGTGTCCTATCTCATGTGCTATTACATAGTCCAAACTGCTGCTGCTTTTGGTGGGCGCAATTACCGTAATAGTAGGGTATTCCATTCCGCCGCCAAAGCTCTTAGGTCCTTGTACAGCCTGTACAATTGAATAAGGATACTCACCCACTAACCCGGAGTAATGACGCACCGCATCTTTGCTATAACCAATGCTCTTATCCCAGGTGGCTTTTTCTTGAGGCGTGTAGTAAGTATATACATCTATGATCTTGCCGGAAGCAAGCTGGCAGGTGTCATAGTTAACCACAAAACGTTTATCTGCAAACCAGGCAAAGTCGTGAATATTGTTCAGTTTATATTGCAATGTTTTACTTTCTGCGGCTGATTCAGGAAATAACTGGTAGGTTGTTTTATACTGGCCGCCAGCATTTTTTTCTTTTTGCTTAATAGGTTCCCATGTATAAGAAGATCTTGATCTGAGCCATTCTTTTTCAGCAGCATTTTGTAATTCGCCGGTGGCGGCTACCACATAGTTTTTGGGTACGCTGATAGTCACATCAAAACTGCCAAACTCGCTGTAGAATTCTCCCTGGTCAAGATAGGTCATAGGGTGCCAGCCGTTTTTATCATACACAGCGGGCTTGGGATACCATTGGGTTACCTGGTAGCTCTGCCCATCATGTCCACCACGGGAAAAATTATATGGCAGCTTGACATGAAAGGGAGTAGTGATTATTATTTTTTGTCCCGGTGGCAATGGTGCTGGTAAAATGAGCTTTATAATATCAATATGTTCCGGGTGATCTTCTATACGGGCTGTAACATTATTCACTTTAAAATCTATCTGGTTAATGTAGCCTTTATCTTCTTTGGAAGAGAAATAGAATTTTGTACTTCCATTTTCAAGTTGCTGATCGGTAAAGGCTGTCTTGTCATTCTTAAAGGCATTTGGCCAGAGATGAAACCAGATGAATTTTAAAGTATCAGGTGAGTTATTGATGTATTCCAGTTTTTCAAAACCGGTAAGT
>JAEUVL010000845.1 GCA_016786965.1 Chitinophagaceae bacterium | reverse complement strand
CCCTTTGGCATTATGTGTATCTCCATGCGGGATTCGGAAAAATTTATCAAACACTTTGTCTTTATACTCCGCTGGTATGCCGATACCATTATCAGTCACTTTCAGCTCTACCGTTTTATCTTCTTCCTGCAGTTCAATTTTTATAAAAGCTGCTTGCTTGCTGTATTTTAAAGCATTATCCACCAGGTTGAAAATCACACTCAGCAGGTGCAGCCTGTCAACCGGCACTGTCATATCTCCTTCAGCCGTAATCGTTACCTGTGCATTGTTTTTTTCTAATTGCAGTTTTAGCGAGCCTATTACTTCTTCAGCTACTTCCCGCAGGTTCACTGGTTCTATCTTCAGTTCAACTTCCTTCTTTTCAAACATGGACAGCTTCAGCACTTTATCCACCAACAGGTTTAGTCGTTGCAATTCGTTGGCAGAAATATCGAGGTACTCTTTAGTACGGGCAGGGTCCTGGATGGCATTAAAATTTTTCAATGCCTCGATGGCCACGCCTACCGTTGCAATGGGTGTTTTCAACTCATGAGTGATATTACTTATGAATTCATTCTTTAATGCTCCCAGCCGCTGTTGCTTCAACAGGTTGCGGTACAGCAACACAAATGAAAGGATGGTGATGCCAAGTAGCAGTACAGAAAATAAGATCGGTTGTGTGATCTGTTTCAACAGGTAGGGAAATGTATTACCCAGTCGCAGTTTATACGTAACCGGTTTGGCCAAACCTACCGTTACTTCATTAAATACGGGACCTTCTGATACATCCGAACTGTCTGCCTGTGTTATTGAAAAAGGAACATCCAGCTTTTCCTTTTGTAATGCCTTTGTATAAGCTGAATCAATTTCTGATAGACGTAATGTTTCCTGCAATGAGTCCACTCCATATAACAAACTGAAGATCCTGTCACCATTGCCGGACGGAGATTGTATATGCCTGTCGAACCGAATTGAATCGCCGGTCATATTGACCGAGGTCTGGTTCATTGAAATGGTGACCATGCCTTTTCCACCAGCAGGGTTTGCTTTCAATGAATCCTTTAATTTGTTCCGTATTATATTAATGGTAGAAACAATTTCATCTTTGGGTTTAAAGCGTACATGTGTCCTTTTTCCACTATCATCCCGCATCAGTACC
>JAEUVL010000309.1 GCA_016786965.1 Chitinophagaceae bacterium | reverse complement strand
ATTTTCTTTTTACATCAGTATATTATTCTCCGGCTTCAGCGGCAATGGAATATCTCCATCATTGTACATTTCCCGCAGATCAATTTCAATGGCCCTGCTCATAGTGGTGATAGGTATATCATTGGCGCTGCCTTCAAAGGGGCTCTCTGTTGATTCGCCGATCTTTTCCATAGTGGTAAATATCCAGGCAGACAAGGCGCTAAAAGGAACAGCCAGCCAGATGAGGTGACCGCCCAGTTTGTTAAACTCCTGAAGCATTCCGAATGGGAGCAGGATAATAAATATTTTAATAAAATACAGGTTGAGAGTGGCGTACTGCCGGGGGTACGGAAAATTTTTGATCCTTTCTGATACACCCTGCTGGTTATAAAATTCCTGCAGCATTTTTTCCAGCTCCATGTGCCGGAAATCGTCAATCAATCCCATTTGATGCAATTGTTTCAATTGTTCAGATTGAATACTTATAAGCTGAGCTGCTTTGTTGGATTTTCTCATCACCAGTTGAACCTCTTCTGGCGGTATATATTTTTCAAGCTCCGTTCTCATATCCCCTGTATGTTCCGCCACGCTGAACCATCGGTTCTTGTATTCCTGGTTATGCTTTTTATTGATCGCCTCCCATATACGGTTTTCCCTGAGTTGAAAACGTAAGGCAGTAAGCCAGGCAAAATGCCGGTGAATGAGTTGAAGTTGCAACGCTCTTGTTTCTGTTTCTGTAATACTTGCATTTTTTGCAGACGTGTAATCCCTTATCATGATGCCCCAGCTGCGGCTGGCGTTTACAATAGCACCCCAGCACCGGCGGGCTTCCCACATTCTTTCATAAGAGGCGTTATTCTTAAACCCCACCATAAAAGCGACTGCCGTACCCAGTAAAGCGATCGGTAACCATGGAATGGATAAAAATTTCCAATCCAGTACTGCATAACAAAAAGTGGGAACCAATGCGACGATCAATAAGAAGTAAATATCCTTACGGGTCCAAAAAAGAACCTCTCTTAGGCTAAAGTTTTTACCCGCATGCATATAACCGATGTATTTATTTCAAATCTAATCAAAAACCTTTTTACAATTTCGGGCGGTGATTATATTTAATAGTGTAGCCTATCCCGAATGTCAGAATTTTGTCATCCTGCTTTACAGGTGCAACCACCACCTTTTCATGTGTATAGGAATAAAGCGCTGTGATAACAAGACCCTTCCACACA
>JAEUVL010000819.1 GCA_016786965.1 Chitinophagaceae bacterium | reverse complement strand
GGGAATCATTCAGGGCCATATATGAATTTTTAAATGATGGCAATAAAGAAACAGATGACTATGTGATCTTTGAAAAAAGCCTGATCAGCGGAAAGGCGGTATTGCTGGGTGATAATACACCTATGAAAAATGCAACAGTACTGGTACATAAACTAAACGACCGCAACGGTGCCCGGCTATCAAAAGAGCCGTTTATGGTTTTTAAAACCAGCAATAAAGGAGAGTGGGGCACTTTTATTGCCGACCGGAAATCAAGATATGAAATAGAACTGGTGCCAGCCGATTCTTCGCAGCGTACCATCAGCTATTACTTTGAACCATTCAGCGAACCCAACAGCTATGTTTATCTCCGGGGATTCCCCAAAGGCAACATGGTGGCTTCTATGCTGGGCAACCTGCCTGCCAAAAAAGAGCAATCCCTTATCATAGTTTATTCATCCCAAAAAGCGGTGATTGCAGGACGGGACAGCCTGTCGGTTAATAATATACCTCTTTCCTCTGCAACACTGACACCCGCGTCGAAAACCATCATTTCCACCTTTATATATGATGATGGAGATGGAAAAACAAGCGGAATGCCATTAAAACAATTTAGTGTAACCCCCTTTTTGAGTGGAGTAGATATAAATTTGCCTGCCATGAAAAATGGGACACATACCATTTATTATAATGGAAGAAAATTAGTATTACCAGCCAAAAGCTCAAAAGAACGAATTTTGCTGGCAGTTTTTAATTAAGAAAAAATGGGCCTTCCTTTTTTTTATATACCGGGTTATGACGGGGTGCAATCACAAATTGCATTAGATGAAGATACTTCTAAACATATAGTGCAGGTGCTCCGTATGAAAGAAGGAGAGCAGCTGAAGCTAACAGATGGGAAAGGAAATGTATTGACCTGCGGAATTACAGCCGTAAGTAAAAGACACTGTGAAGTGGATGTATTATCAGCTGTCATGTATCCGGAATCAGCAAAAAAAATAACCATCGCCATCTCCATCATCAAAAACTCCAGCCGCTTTGAATGGTTTTTGGAAAAAGCCACTGAGATCGGCGTAACAGAGATCATTCCGCTCATCTGCGAAAGAACAGAAAAAGAACGCTTCCGGCACGACAGGATGAAGGGCATTTGCATCAGCGCCATGCTCCAAAGTCAGCAATGCTGGTTGCCCCTTCTGCGGGAACCGGAACAATTTAAAAATTTGAACAAGTGGAAATCAGCAACAGGCGCCAACTTCATTGCGTATTGTATTGAAGGTAACAAACAGGCATTATCACATTTTCAAATTTCCACATTATCACATTCACTCATCTGCATCGGCCCCGAAGGGGATTTCACTCCCGCAGAAATTGAACTTGCATTGCAGCATCAGTTTATACCAGTGAGCCTGGGAGATACACGGTTGCGCACAGAAACGGCAGGAGTAGTAGCAGCCACCTTACTTCGCCTGGTCTGATAGATTTTCGGATTCCTCTCTTAATACAGGTTCATTCAGTTGCACCACATGGGCCTTTTTCTTTTTAGCCCTGCTCATCATGGTCATGTTCAGCATTTCCACAATAAAAGAGAAAGCCATACCAAAGTAGATATAGTTTTTCAGGTGCAGCTGGTGGGCAGCCTCAGCATCCCATCCTTCAATGATAAGGCTCAGACCGATCATTACCAGGAACGAAAGGGCCAGCATTTTCAACGTAGGATGCTTATGTATAAAGCCCGATATTTTAGGACTGAACAGGAACATGATGGTCATCGCAATCACCACGGCAGCAATCATTATCTCCACATGCTTGGCAGTACCGCCTGCGGTAATGATACTGTCGAAAGAGAAAACAGCATCGATCAGCAAAATTTGCCCGATAGCTCTGCCAAAAGAAAGGGGTTTCTGTTGTTTCAATGCTTCATTAGGGTCTTCCCCCTCCAGCTTATGATGTATTTCCATCACCGATTTATAAATAAGGAACAACCCGCCGGCCAGCATCACAATACTTGCCAGGTCAAATCCTTTACCCCCAATGGTAAATACGGCTTTGCCTTTTTGCGCCAGCAGCCACCCCAGCCCCATTAGCAGCAGGCTCCGCATTAGGATACCGGCAATCATCCAAAACCGGCGGGCCTTACTTTGCTCTTTCTTTCCTTTCAGCCTGTTCAGGATAATGCTTACGAAGATCACATTATCAATACCCAGTACTACCTCCAGAACAACCAGGATGAAAAAACTGATAAGACTTTCTGAAGTAAACAAATATTCCATTCGGTAACTGCTTATAATGATTTACAAATTCGTTTTACAATAGCCGGGCCTTCATAAATAAAGCCCGTCCACACCTGCACCAGCGAAGCGCCTGCATCCAGTTTCTCTTTTGCATCCGCAGCAGTAAAAATACCGCCACTCGCAATAACAGGAACCTTTCCACCTGTTTTTTGGCAAATATAGTTTACTACATCCGTGCTTCTTTGTTTTAATGGCAGACCGCTAAGCCCACCAGTGCCGAAGGTTTCGAGTTTCGAGTTTTGAGTTACGAGACCTTCTCTGCTAATAGTGGTATTGGTTGCTACTAATCCGTCCAGCCGGATTTCTAAGGCCAGGTCAATTACATCATCAATCTGTTCCTGTGTCAGATCAGGAGCTATCTTCAGCAGCAAAGGCTTCGGTTGCATTTGCGCAGCATTAATGGTTTGCAAATGCGACAATAT
>JAEUVL010000688.1 GCA_016786965.1 Chitinophagaceae bacterium | reverse complement strand
GCCTGGTTATCTCCGTTCTCATTCAATATGGTCACTGCATATTTCTTTCTTAAAATAGCCTCACCGGGGTTCATCACTTCAAAGTCAATATGCTCAAAGCGTTTTACCACATTGGCATTTTTCAGCAGGGCAAGTGGTATTCTTCCCACTCCGTAATCTCCTTGTGCCAGCAGGGCCATTGAAAAAAAGCCGGATAAAAAAAGTATTGTCAGTTTCTTACGCATCTGTTATTAAGGTTTCTTTTTAAACACGATCTGCTCTGCATGTTTCTTCACCACCAGGTTGAAGAACTCCCGTAGCATCTCATACTCTTCAGGCAGAAAATAAGCCCGGCTTAAGCGGAGGCGGGAACGAAAGGCCACACTGCCTCCTGATTTTGATATCCTGTATTCGAATAATCCTTCATCCGCCTCATTCAATTTTACGATAACTGAAGCTGGCAGTTCATCCACTACATAGCCTGCGGGGATCTCCAATTGCAAATTGTAGGTTTGGTCCCATGCATAGGGCATTTCAACAGGGTAATTTCTTACAGCTGATTTGAAAGGGTTTTCCTTGATCCCCTCGCCAAACATGGGGTTCAGGTAAATAATATCTTCCATTTCCGCTTTTATATCAAAATCATATTTGATGGAGATGGGCTCATTATACTTGTTCAGTGAATCGATCACCAAATTGCTGACCTCCACTTCTACTCCAAAATCCTTTTTGATCTCCTTTAGCAGTTCATCCTTTCCTTTTTCATTTATCCGGTTGCGCAGCGTAAAAGATTCATAATAACCGGGCAAGTATTGCATGCTGCCGATCATATTCCCCTTTTCATCATTGATCACAAAAGCACTGGTCACTTTGGTCTCATTTACCGCATCTGCATTTATTTCAATCGCTTCTGCCTCAGGATTAATAACCCTGGCATGTCCATTATAGCAACGAAGAGGTAAATAGCCAAAACCAAGGCGTGGTTCGCTGGCGTCAAGAAAAAAGATCTTATCACCGATCACGGCCCTCGTAATTACATAATTATACTGGGTGATTAAGGGGTAAAGGGAGTAAGTGAATCCATTTGCCCGGGTACTGAGTATCACCGGGCTTGCATCAATATCTTCATGCTTCAGCATAGCGGTAAGCAGCATGTTGATCTCGGCCACTGTTCCGTTCCTGGTTTTTACTACATTCTTAAGTGTCTGATCAAGAAAAAGGTCACTGTGATCGGTGCAGGTAAAATTATCCCTTACATACTCAAATATATTTTGCGCCAGCGCTGTTTTATCGGGGCTGTTTTTTTTCAGCGGATCAATGATGTCTTTCAACCAACCATTATCTTTTGATATCTGCAGAGCAAATGATTCTGACTTCAGCATATCGTCTGCCACCTTATCCCAGGTATGCATGATGCGGCGGTAGGTAAGCGGCTGCCGGAACTCTGATAACTGGAACTCCAGTTTGGAAATATGGTTGTCAATAGTAGAGGTAAAGCTTTCTTCCTTTAGTGCGGTCACATTCTTTATTACCCAGCGGTGGTCTGTTACATTAGCACTGAACTGCACCCTGTCAGTAGCACCCACGCCTCTTGAATCCGATATCCTGAACGATTCCATTCTGTCCTTAGACGTTTTGATATCATAACTCTTATAACCCTGCGTCAAAAAAACATAGCCGAAAAATTCGGGAAGTGACAGGTTGTACTCACTCCAAAGTCTTGGATACCCTCCCTGGAATTCCCAGGGCTGCAGGTTTTGAAGATAGTCTGAGATGATCGTGTATTCAAACTCTATTATCGAACCTTCTTTTATATTAGGAAAAGTAAATTTCTTTACCACCAGGTTCTTATTGATCTTATCCTTAAAAAGGTTTGCCTTCACATCAAGTTTTGTCTCCACCACTTTGCCATTCTCCAGGTTATAGGTCACGGCTTTAAGTTTGTCCAGCTGTTCTTCATCTTCGCCATCAGAGTAAAGGCCGATGGATACATTAGCGATATCATACCCGTTCTTATTCAGGATATGCACCCGCTTGTAGCGCTTATAAACCAGGGAAAACCATCCTTTTGAATTACCTTCTATCGCACTGGAGCCCACATCGGCTATCACCACCGCATTCGCATTACTGTCAATACTGTAAACAGTAGTGGCAAAATCTTTCTCTGAAACGCTGCCAAATTTTACATTCACCTTGTCCTGGGCAAACCCGTCACTGGCAAAAAAAAGAGCACAAACAAACACAACAGCAAAATGCTTCCTCATAATTATTGATTAGTGGTGGTAAATTACAGAAACAGTATCTTCAATTTTACGAAATATAATCAAACTTATCAAACATAAATTGAATATAAAAACAATCCGGCTAATGACGGCTTTATACCATGAATCTGTTGCAAGAAAATACCGCTTTCATTAAAAAAACAGCCGGCGATCTCGGGTTTGAACACTGCGGTATCTCCAAAGCCGCAAAACTTGATGCAGATGCCGCCCGCCTCGAAAAATGGTTGCACCAGGGCATGCATGGCAGTATGCAGTACATGGAAAATCACTTTGACCTGCGCATTGACCCGTCCAAACTGGTGCCCGGCGCCCGGTCGGTCATCACCCTGTTAAAAAATTATTATCCTTCCCAACAGCAACAACCCAATACCCCCGGAATATCCAAATATGCATTTGGGAAAGATTATCATGAAGTGATCAAAACAAACCTTCATATTTTCCTTGACCGCATCCGGGAGAAATTGGGCGATATACACGGCCGTGGCTTTGTAGATTCTGCGCCGGTGCTGGAAAGGTCGTGGGCACAAAGAAGCGGCCTGGGCTGGGTAGGAAAGAATGGCAACCTCATCAATAAACAAAGCGGATCATTTTATTTTATCGCCACCCTTATTACGGATCTTTCGCTGGCATATGATGATCCTGTTGCCAAAGATTATTGTGGCACCTGCACCCGCTGCATAGATGCCTGCCCCACCGATGCCATACTACCGGATAAAGTAGTGGATGGCAGCCGCTGCATTTCCTACTTCACCATAGAACTAAAAGAAATGCTGATACCAGACACTATGAAAGGGAAATTTGATAACTGGATGTTTGGTTGTGATACTTGCCAGGATGTATGCCCCTGGAACCGCTTCAGCAAACCAACTGATGAACCTGCCTTCACTCCGCTGCCGGAAATACTGGACCTCTCTGTCAGCCAATGGAAAGCCATGACCGAAGAAAGCTTTAAAAAATTATTTCGCCACTCGCCACTGCGTCGGGCGAAATTCAGCGGCATACAAAGAAATCTTCAATTCATTTGCAACAGCACGGATGAAACCACTGGTCAACAAAAAATATAAATTGCAAAAATTTCCCGGCAAAGGTGGTTGGACGTTTGCTGCTATCCCGGAAATTCCTTCCGATAAGAAAAATCCATTTGGCTGGGTACGGGTAAAAGGGTTCATTGATGATTATAAGATCAGCAATTACCATCTGATGCCAATGGGAAACGGGCAACTTTTTTTGCCGGTAAAAGCCGCCATCCGTAAACTGTTGAAAAAGAAAGAAGGCGATTGGATCACCGTTCAGCTCTTTGCAGATAATGATCCGGTCACCATTCCCGAAGAATTATGGCAATGCCTGCAGGATGAACCCGGGGCACTAAAGCAATTCAATCAACTGGCAGAAAGTGAAAAAAGTAATCATATCAAACATATCTATGCAGTAAAAAAACCGGAGACCCGTGCTGCCCGTATTGTACAACTGATCACCACCCTCCTTTCAGCTAAATAGCTCAGAAGCCCCAGCCTACTTTTATAGAAAGTCTTTTCAGCCTGTAATCATAACTGCTGATATACTCAGGACAAGGGCCTACAAGGCAGGGAAAATTATTCTTTACCTTTTCCTCCATCCGCTTATAGCTGTATCCCAAATGAAGGAGTATGGAATTATCGGCTTTCCCTACGCCAAACTTGTAGCCAAAACCGGTAGCCCAAT
>JAEUVL010000682.1 GCA_016786965.1 Chitinophagaceae bacterium | reverse complement strand
AACCCCGGTGTTATTTCTCCGGAGAAAGACGCTGTTTTCTATGACAGCATCAAAGATTTTCTCCGTCCCAACTTATTATTGCTTACTAACTGTAAGTATATCCTGCTCGAAGGTGTTACATTTCAGCACTCAGCCGCCTGGTGCTTACATCCATTAATGAGTGAACACCTGACAGTCCGTAATATTTCAGTAAAAAATCCATGGTATGCACAGAATGGTGATGGTATAGATGTAGAGAGCTGTAAAAATGTGCTGATCGAAAACTCCATCTTTGATGTAGGTGATGATGCACTTTGTATGAAAAGCGGCCGTGATGCAGAGGGAAGAAAAAGAGGAATGCCCACCGAGAATGTAATTATCAGGGGATGTACAGTATATGCATCACATGGCGGTTTTGTTATTGGCAGTGAGATGAGTGGCGGTGCCCGTAATATTCATGTAAGCAATTGCTCATTCATTGGTACAGATATAGGTCTTCGTTTCAAAACGACAAGAGGCCGCGGTGGTGTGGTGGAGAATATTTTCATAAAAGATATTTATATGAAAGATATTCCGGGCGAAGCGATCCTGTTCGATATGTATTATGCAGCGAAAGATCCCATTCCGCTGGCCGGAGAAAAAAGAGAATTACCCAAAGTAGAATTCAAACCGGTGGATGAGACCACTCCTGTTTTCAAAAACTTTTACATCAGCAATGTTTATTGTAATGGCGCAGAGAAAGGAATTTTTGTAAGAGGCCTCCCGGAAATGCATGTAAAAGACATTGTGCTGGAGAATATGGTATTACAGGCCCATAAAGGAATTGATGTGCAGGAAGCTTCTGGTATTATTTTCAGAAACATAAAGATCATCAGCGAAGAAACGAACCCGGTGATCGATGTTGTGCAGAGCGATAAACTGGTTTTTGATAATATCACATATAAAGAAAAAGCAGAACTGTTATTCCGTATCAACGGAGAAAGAAGCAATACCATCAATATAAAAAATACCGATGCGTCCAAAGCAAAGGAAAAAATAAAGTACGAACTGGGTGCTACAGAAAAAAGCACTGTTTTTGCACAGCCCACTCCTTCTCCTAATGAAAAATGGAGTGAACGCATCTCAGAAACAGCCATGAAGCTGTGGCCTGATTCATTTATCCTGGCAGGAGATAAAGCTGCCAAATGGAGATATGACCAGGGAGTGATACTCAAAGGCATCCGTGCTGTATGGGCCGCCACCGGTGATGGAAAGTGGTTTAACTATATCCAGAAAAGTATGGATTTCTATGTGCAGCCTGATGGAAGCATTAAAGGGTACCGACCCGATGAGTATAATATTGACCATATCAATAACGGGAAATTATTATTGTTCCTGTTCCAGGTTACTGGCAAAGAAAAATATAAGAAAGCGGCTGACCTGCTGCGCAATCAATTAATAACACATCCCCGCACTTCGGAAGGTGGTTTCTGGCATAAAAAAATATACCCCTACCAGATGTGGCTGGATGGTCTGTACATGGGTCAGCCTTTTTACGCTGAGTATGCCAAACTTTTTCATGAAGATTCTGCCTTTAATGATATAGCCAGGCAATTTATCCTGATGGAAAAACATGCTTATGACAAAAAAACAGGACTGCTATATCATGGATGGGATGAAAGTAAAGCACAGCAATGGGCTGATAAAACAACAGGACAATCACCCAACTTCTGGGGAAGAAGTTTGGGCTGGTATGGAATGGCACTGGTAGATGTGCTCGATCATTTCCCGGCCAATCATCCAAAAAGAGCTGAACTGATCACCATTCTTCATCGCTTTGTTATTGCCGTCAGAAAAGTGCAGGATAATAAAACAGGATTATGGTATGATGTTCCAAATATGCCAGATGAACCAAGGAACTATGCAGAAGCATCAGCCTCCTGCATGCTGGCTTATACTTTTGCCAAAGGTGCCAGGAAGGGTTATATCCCCGGTGCATATTTGGATCATGCCAAACAGGCATACCGTGGTATCATTAAAGAGTTTATTGAAACAGATGCTAACGGCCAGGTAAACCTGAAAGGAACTGTTGCTGTATCAGGTCTCGGTGGTAAGCCTTACCGTGATGGCAGTTTTGACTATTACATGAGTGAGCCGGTAATAGTGAATGACCCGAAAGGAATGGGGGCATTCATTAAATGTGCTGCTGAAATGGAACTGAACGAAACGCAAAATATCGCCAGGGGGAAAACCGTTTTACTCGATTATTATTATAACAACGAGTGGAAAAAAGACATTACCGGCACACCCATCCGCTGGCATTATACATGGGAAGATAAATCCAACAGCGGCTACGCCATGCTGGGTGATATTTTTACGAAGTATGGTGCAAAAACAAGATCCCTGGAAAAATGGCCAACATCAGCAGACCTGAAAAATGTTTCCGTCTATATTATAGTTGATCCGGATACAGAAAAAGAAACGGAAAAGCCGAAATTCCTGAATCCAAAGGATGCAATCTCAATCAGTGACTGGGTGAAAAATGGCGGTGTACTTGTATTGCTGGGCAATGATGCCGCTAATGCGGAGTTCAAAAATTTCAATCTGCTCGCA
>JAEUVL010000652.1 GCA_016786965.1 Chitinophagaceae bacterium | reverse complement strand
GTGATGGATGTGCTGCGGGCCAATAGCGGCAACTTCCTCTGGTTTGGTCAGCCCGGCTCACCCCAGCAGCGCAGAAAGATCGGATCGCTGCTCGAAACCCCCAATTTCTACAGTTATCTCTCCGGCACCGATAATTTAAAGATCACCCAGGCCATCAGCGGCCGGGGCAATGCAAAAGATATAGAAGCTGTATTAAAGAAAGTAAACCTGTACGACCGCCGCTGGAGTTCTTTTAAATCATTCAGCCTTGGTATGAAACAGCGGCTCGCCATCGGCGCTGCCTTATTGGGCGATCCTAAAGTACTGGTGCTGGATGAACCTACCAACGGGCTTGACCCGGAGGGCATCGCCGAAATAAGAAGACTGATCGTGGAGCTGAAAGAAAAAGGCCATACCATCATTATGGCCAGTCACCTGCTGGATGAAGTGGAGAAAGTGTGTACCCATGCCGCTATTCTAAAGACCGGCAACCTCATCACCACCGGCAACGTGGAAGAGATCATGATGGATGAAGATATTGTGGAGCTGAGCGCCGCCAACATTCAATCGCTGCTGAAGGTGCTGAATAATATGGGCAAAGAAGTACTGGTGGATGAGAAGGCCAACACGGTGCAGATCATCTTCCCGAAAGGCACCGCTAAAATGGACGAACTGAACCAGCACTGCTTTAACAATGGTGTGGTGCTTACCCAACTGGTGCTGAGAAAGAAAAGACTGGAAACCAGGTTCTTTGAACTCACTAATAATTAATTACTACTCTTACAAACCTGATAGATCATGATGACCCTGATACGTACAGAATGGCTGAAAATGAAAAAGTACAATGCCTTTTGGTGGATACTGGGCATTACCGCCTTATCCTATCCCGGCATTAACTATATATTTTATCTCGCTTATGATAATATCATCAGCCAGCCGAGTGAAGCCAGCAAGTATGCCAAACTGGCGCTGGGCAACCCGTTCAGTTTTCCCGAGGTATGGCATACAGTGGCCTACTTCTCTTCCTGGTTCGTATTCATTCCCGCTGTGGTCATTATCATGTTCATCAGTAATGAATACACCTTCCGTACACACCGGCAAAATATTATAGATGGATGGAGCCGCAAACAATTTGTCACCAGCAAGCTCATCGATGTGCTGCTCATCTCGCTTATCATCACCCTGCTGTATATAGTAGTGTGCCTGGTATCCGGCACATCCAACCAGGAGCGGCTTATCAAGAACACCTGGAGCAAGTCTTATTTCATCGGTCTGTTTGCGCTGCAAACATTTGCCCAGTTGTCCATTGCCTTCCTGATCGGTTTTATTATCAAAAAAGCATTCCTCGCACTCGGCGTATTTCTTTTTTACTTTATCATCCTCGAAAACCTGATCGTCGGTTTATTCCGCTGGAAGAATAGCCCCGTGGGTGCCTTTATGCCGCTTGAAATATCAGATAAAATGATCCCGCCACCGGGCTTTATGCGCCTGCTGGATCCGGAGACCTACCAGAAATCGCTGGATGCCATCAACCTGCATATCGGGCTTACCGTTGGTATCACCCTCATCATCTGGTTTATCTGCTACCGCATTAATGAAAAGAGAGATTTGAAGTAAGGGAGGGTAATGTGGTGAGAAGTGCGGAGCATGTGATGTAGTAATCTTGGCGGTGAAATGATCTGAACATAAGAGCATCCTCTATTATTGTTCGTAGTTCCTGATTCTGCGTAATTGAACTGATGGCGGATATTTGAAAAATATTCTTGCTGTACATGAAAAGCCCCCAGACAGGTTGGCTTTGCTTTTACTGGCTGAAGCGGCTGACTGAGGGCATGTTCTGCTATGAATAATTAAACTGGCGTCAGATCTTTAATCCTTTTACCAGCACATACTCTGATGACTTCATGTTGTACTGGCTTTTGACGGCATCTTTTACCCGCTGGGATAAATCGGAGAGAATTTGATACAGCGCTACCCTATCGTCTCTTACTTCTTTTAATTTTCCGTAGGCGGCTGTTACATTTTCGTTGACCTGTGTGAGCAGTGGTAACTTATCTTTCATTGTCTGGATCTTTATGGCGTCGTTTGCGGGTGCATACTCGGTACCATATTTTTCTAACGTGGAGATGATGTCGGCAAAGTTTTGTGTGATACTACCGAATGACATGGCTGACTGGCTTACTGAATCCTCAGTTGGATCTTTTTTGCTCTTTTTTACTTTGATGCCCCTGATATTAACAACCAATGCCTTGATCATGGCGGTGTCTTTTGAATTTTTTCCGAAGGTTGCCCTGGCTGCTGCGAGCAGCGGGGTCATCATATTTTTTATTGAATCGGGATCTTTGTAAAACAACTTTTGTCTTACTTCTACTGCGGCCCCGTACACTTGTGCATTGCCTGCTGTGATGTCGTTTTTTGCTTTGATGTCCAGTATCAAGCTTTTTAGATTGACGATTGACAGTTCTGCATTTTGTGGATTGTAGGCTGGAAATGATTCGAGGTAGGTGACCAGCTTTTCTGCGTTGTTAACTCTTGCTCCAAAGGTAGCTTCTGCTTTAGATGCCATTTTCTTAGGGATTTTGTTGTTATAAAATATTAATAAGGCACAAAAATAAATTGGAGCTTGTTAAGCAATATGCAAAATCAAGTTGTTGTTATTGATAATTTAGTTAAAGATGTATTGTGATTTGTTGACGTGAATGGTTATGCGCTTTGTAAAATATACAAGTGAAATATGCTATTATGGCAGATGCTTTTTATTGATGGTTACTTACAATGTATGATTGAAAAAACTATAACCGGTTTTTACAAATCACTTAATAAGATTCACAAACCAAAAGACAGTTTTTACAAATTGTAAAACAAGGCTGACAACTTGTCAAACAAGGAAGGTTAGCTGCTAGACAAGGAAGCCTACTCCCTAAACAAGGAAGGTTACTCCCTAAACTAGGAAGCTTACTCCCTAAACAAGGAAGGTTACTCCCTAAACAAGGAAGCCTACTCCCTAAACTAGGAAGCTTACTCCCTAAACTAGGAAGCTTACTCCCTAAACAAGGAAGCCTACTCCCTAAACTAGGAAGCTTACTCCCTAAACAAGGAAGCCTACTCCCTAAACAAGGAAGCCTACTCCCTAAACCAGGGAGGTTCATTGCTATTATCAGTATGTTGTGGGTGGGGTTGGCGGGGGTTGATGGTGGGAGAAGATATCTACTTTGTAAAAAGCTAACCGGCTTGCTTGTTTTACACGTACAAAAAATAAAATAATCCCTGAATTGAATAAAGCGATTACGAAGGTTTAAGTAAATATCGACAAATACGGATTTTTAAGAACGCTCCCCATAGAAAAATCCTGATC
>JAEUVL010000615.1 GCA_016786965.1 Chitinophagaceae bacterium | reverse complement strand
AAAAAAAAATATCCCTCAATTTGGGGATATTTCATGCCGGAATTTTCTGTAAAAACTCACGGTGGTGTATCATCAGTCTTCCCGGACCGGTCAGTCTATCTTCATATTGGCCCGCTGCACCTGCTCCTTGATGGTCTTTTCTACAGCCGTTTCCAGGGTGGCGTTAGGGTTTTCTTTAATGAGCCGGGCTTTCACCTCAGCAATGTATTTACTGCGGTTGGCACTCAGCTCCTGTATCTCCTTTTGTATCTTTTCCCGTTCAGCCGTTTTATCCAGCACCAGTTGCCGCAGTTGTTCTGCGGTCTTATTCTTCAGGCTGTCGGGCAGGGTATTGCGGTCCACTCTTCTGAAGTAACTGGTATCAGCCTTCACTGCATCCACCAGGTCCCAACTGGCATTATTATATACGTTGGATTTTGCTTTTGCTTCTGCTCTCTTCATACCTGCCTGTTTACTTAGTGCGTAGTTAAGCCGGTCTTGTTCCTGCTGCCTGGTGGCATTAGCAATGCCCATAGCACCATAGCCGATATAAGTATTGTTCAGTTGTTGGTTCAGCACCATCAGCGTAGTATCATAAGGGGTGTAGATATCCGGTTCTTTCGCATTATGGTCAATATTGGTAAAACTGCCATTACCACATTCACCCAGCAGGTTCCAGTGCTCAGCGATCCCTCTCTCATAGCTGCCGCAGTAAAGAGTGTTTACGATCACTCCTTTCTCCCGGGCATTGTTACAGGCCTTGGTATAATGCAGGTTACCCTGTAAAAAATCTTCATTCCCTGCTATAAAGATCACTTTATAATGATCCGTGCCCGTTTCCCATTTCAGTTCATCAATAGAAGTAAAGATCACCTGCCCGCAATACTCAGCGCCGCCATCTGTCTTCAGACCAAACAGGATCTTCGATACCTCATCCAGGTCATTGGTAAAAGGGCTCAATTGTTTTACATAGCCTTTGGCAACATCATTAGTAGTGCGGCCATATTCATATAAAGCCAGTTCCACTTGTGGTTGTGCCTGGTCGGTACACTTCGCTTTGCCCAGCGTCGTCACCATATTCCAGAGTTGTTCTTTTGCCTGTTGTATCAATCCTTCCATACTGCCGCTTACGTCCAGCAAAATAGCCACCTGTATCTTGGGGGTGGGTTTGTTACCGGCGACGGGTTTACTTTTTTGAACTGCAGGAGAAAAACTAAGGAGGGAGACCAATGACACCACGGCCAGTGGTTTAAAGAGTAGTTGCATAGCGATAGTTTGTCACAAGATGCGGCTTAAGAGTGGTTTCCACAATACAGCAAAGGCTCTTTTGCAGATAGTTTAACGTTTACTGTCCATTGGGTATCCAGGTACCTGCATTGGTGCCCCAGCTTATATTCACGTTATCCCTTACGGTAGTAGGCACACTGGCCGGAACAGACTCCAGGTAGTTCTTGTACGGCACAGAACGTCCCATGCTCTGCAACTCTACCTGCCCGTTCTTCATTACATACACGATCGTATAGCCAAAGAACTGGCGGGCCGTATCCTTTTCTGCCTTGTGCTCATAAGGGCTGCCGCCATTACCGGCAATGATTTGGTAGCTGCCCGATGGAGTAGGTTGCAGCCG
>JAEUVL010000262.1 GCA_016786965.1 Chitinophagaceae bacterium | reverse complement strand
TCTTACCTGGGCCTTTGGCAGCATGGGCATACAGGACAAAGCGAAGCATATCGCTACGTTGTTTCTGGAAGACCTGTCGGACCTGATCAAAGAATGTGTGGATGAACATTTTGGTTTCAGCCGCTATGCGGAAAAACTGGGACGCTCAGCCAGCAGCTTTGATGAACTGTACACAGCTTTGCAACAGCCATACACTTATATTGATTCAATACTCCTGGATATCTTACAGCAAAGAATGGAGGCCGTGCAGCCTGCATTGGTGGCTATCTCCGTTCCTTTTCCAGGCAACCTGTATTCCGCTTTTCGCTGTGCGCAATGGATAAAGGAACACTACCCAACTGTAAAGGTGACGATGGGCGGAGGCTTTCCTAATACGGAGCTGCGATCTTTATCTGATACAAGGGTATTTGAATTCTTCGATTTCATAACACTGGATGATGGCGAAGCGCCGCTGGAAAACCTGGTGGCACATATAGAAGGTAAAAAGACCGTGGAGGATCTGAAACGCACCTTCACGTTAAACGACGGACAAATAATTTACTACAATAACAAAGCCTGCACCGATTACAGGCAGGGAGAAGTGGGCACACCTGACTACAGCGACCTGCTGCTGGACAGCTATATCTCTGCCATAGAAGTGGTGAACCCCATGCACCGCCTGTGGAGTGATGGCCGCTGGAACAAACTGACCATGGCGCACGGTTGCTACTGGGGCAAGTGTACTTTCTGTGATATTTCGTTAGACTATATCAAACTATATGAACCGGTTGCTGCTTCGTTACTATGCGACAGGATGGAAACCATCATCGCACAAACAGGAGAGAGCGGTTTTCATTTTGTAGATGAGGCTGCACCGCCTGCACTGATGCGGGCATTGGCTATCGAGATCATCAAAAGAAAAATGACCGTAAGCTGGTGGACCAATGTGCGGTTTGAAAAAAGCTTTACCCGTGATCTTTGTTTGTTATTAAAAGCTTCGGGTTGTATTGCTGTTTCCGGCGGACTGGAAGTAGCATCTGACCGGCTGCTGGCACTGATCGATAAAGGTATTACCGTGGCACAGGTGGCCAGGGTGAACCGCAACTTAACCGAAGCGGGCATCATGGTGCATGCGTACCTGATGTATGGCTTTCCAACGCAGACCGTACAGGAAACTATTGACTCCCTGGAAATGGTACGGCAACTGTTCCGAAACGGCATCCTGCAATCAGCCTTCTGGCATCTCTTCACCATGACGGCACACAGCCCCGTTGGGCTGGACCCGGAAAAGTATAAAGTAAAAAAACAAACCACCACTATTGGCAGCTTTGCCAATAATGATATTGCACATATCGATCCCACCGGCGCTGATCATGAAAGCTTCAGTTTTGGATTAAAGAAATCATTGTACAACTATATGCACAACATCGGGCTGGATGATCCATTGCAAAAGTGGTTCGATTTCCCGGTGCCGAAAACCACCGTGCCGCCGGATTATATCCTGAAGTCGCTGGCGGATGATGAGTCATTATTATTCAAACCAACTGCCAAGATCATCTGGCTGGGCAAACAAACCACGGCTGCTTATTTTATTCAATCTAAAAAAGGGAACAGCCGGGAGATGGTGAGTGTGAGTTTTGCCACCCGTAAACAAACGGTGCAATTATCTTTTCCCAAAGCACAGGGTGACTGGCTGATACAACTGCTGCCGCATCTTTCCATATATAATACAAAGACAATGACCCTGCAGGAGATAAAAGACCACTACGAAGCCGCCGGGCTGGAAGACTTTGAACTATTCTGGGATAATAAACCGGTGAGTACCATGAATAAACTGGGCTTGCTGAAGTTGTAACACCAGTGATCATCTGCACTACCTAAATTCAGGAACACAGCCTGTCCCGTGTAAACGGGAGATGATACGTAATACAGGAAAACAGCCTGTCCCGTCTAAACGGGAGATGACACATAATACAGGAACACAGCCTGTCCCGTCTAAACGGGAGATGACACGTAATGCAGGAACACGGATGACACGGGTTGGACGGATGAACACAGATTATTTATTCTGCCTTTGGCGGGATAAACAGGATTAATAATCCTTATACTGCAAAGCAGTATTAATCCGTTCTTATCCATCCAACCCGTGTCATCCGTGTGCAAAATGTATTTTTTGTATCCACCACCAGGTATGCCTAAAAAAATAAGCCCCCCTGTAGAAACAGCGGGACTTAGTAATGGTTCTGATTAAGCTTTTAACTGGTAAACAGCCGCGGCTATTTACTATTGATACTGAACAGTGTTATTTGTGTTGATCTTTGCCACCGGT
>JAEUVL010000261.1 GCA_016786965.1 Chitinophagaceae bacterium | reverse complement strand
ACCTATTGCCAGGAATTTATACATCTTTTGTTTCCACTTGGGAATATTCAGCTTAGCATCACGGTACACAGCAAAGTCTTTTATCAGTGCCATGTAGAGAAAAAGAACACTGCCAACAAAATAAGTAAGAATGGCCAGCACATCCCATGTCATAGGAGATTGCAGTCTTGGATATACAAACAGGTGGTAGAGACGGTCAAAGCGGCCCACACAAAGTAAAATGAAAATAGGGCCCACGATCACCGACACGATCGTCATCAGCTGTGCAATGCGGATAATGGGTTTGCCCCAGGGCACTTTAAAAAGATGAAGCAACCCGGCAATGATCGCCCCGGCATAGCTGATACCGATAAAGAAGATAAAATTCACAATGAACAATCCCCACACCACATTATCCCGCATACCGGTCACACCGTGGCCTTTGGCTATTTGCAAATACAAAGCATATCCGCCAACAATTATCCAGAGCAGGAAGAAGATGGTCCACGCCCAGTTCTTTTTAGTAAACTTCTCAATATTCTTACGTTGGTAATTGAAAGCCTCCTGTTGATATGTATTGAGTTCCATAATAAAATGATTCGTAGGTAAATTGAAAATTCAACCCGCACTATTTCTTTTCTTCCAGTACATCTTTATATTCCTTGTATCGTTCTTTCAGGTCATCAGACAATGATTCATAGCCTCTCTCCACCGGGAACTGCCTGTCCTTTGGCGGCAGGTAGTACACCCTTGGCTTGGTGCCCAGCTCTTCCATATAGCGGTAGCCCGCCCGGTCTTTTATCAGCTGGGTAAAGCTTACTGTTTCATCACCATTCGTTACGGTATCTTCATTCTCATCACCGAAATAGAACACACCATTCGGACAAGCCTCCACACATGGCGGCAGCAAGCCTTCCCTGGTTCTGTCCGGGCAGAAATCACATTTTTCAACCGTACCTACCTGCGCAGGAATATTGGTTTCCGGATTAGAAGCAAGGTTTTTAATATCAAGCGGCATTTCCGGTTCATTCCAGTTAAACACCCTTGTGGAATAAGGACAAGCTGCCATGCAGAACTTACAACCAATGCAGCGGTCATTATCTATTAATACAATACCATCCTGCCTTTTAAAAGTGGCATCCACCGGACATACTTTTACACAAGGAGGATTATCACAATGGAAACATTGTTTAGGGAACCAGTACGGTGCTCCCTTATCACTGTCCTTTATCAGTTTTACGGTCAGCCATTCCATATCCTCCGGCCGGTAGTGATGTTTCTGGCAGGCCGTAATGCACTTACGGGCATTTTTACAACGGGCCAGGTCCACCACCATCACAAATTTTTTACCCGCAATACCTTGCCGGGCTTCCAGCTTCGATACGATCGCCATATGTTCCTGGTGGTTCAGGTATGCA
Source organism: Chitinophagaceae bacterium (assembly GCA_016786965.1). GTDB lineage: Bacteria > Bacteroidota > Bacteroidia > Chitinophagales > Chitinophagaceae > JJ008. The sequence continues at coordinate 3,558 of JAEUVL010000261.1, read as the reverse complement.
GAGTCTATCTCAACGATTTCCCCATCAGGCGAAAGCAATTTTACTTTTTCCCCACTCACCGCTTTCTTAGAAGAGCAGGAGCAGACAAGGCTTCCGCAGGCAGCAGTAGCTGCTGTTGCAATAGCGGCAGTCTTTAAAAAATTCCGCCGGCTTTGATCATTTATTTCTTCCTGTTTCATTGTATATATATAAGGAGTAAGCAGAACTTATTTGTTGGTTTCCTTCGAAGGATTTTTCATCCATTCGTATATGTCTTTGTTTGAAGCCTTTTGTTTTTGAGAGGCAGCATCAAATACAGCCTTATCCACTTCCACCAGCTTACCATCTGCAGTCAGCATTTTTATTTTTTCCGAAGCGATTTCTTTTTTCGCCAGTAGAGAAGAGAAAAAGTCGCGTCGGGACCTGTCCGTTGATTTTTTATTGTTTCCCATGATTCATTGCCTTTTGTTTTTTATTACTAAAAAAAGGTGGTGCAACTTATTTAGGGAAGACTGACAATTGCATGACAGCCGTCAAGAGGTAAAGTGAGAAATGTCACAGAGTCCACAGAGTTGACAAGCCTTAACCGGGAATGTGACTAAAGTCATATTGTACATAGTCCCTTGTCATAAAACTGTCAGGATGTCGCTGGCTACTTTTGAAAACGAATTTTTTAAGAATAGTTCTTTCCCGGTATCAATTTTCTAAAAGTTAAACTGGCTTTTTATGAAAAAGGTTTCATTTATCCAAACAGCGGTGTTAATTCTTTGCGGAGTGTTTCTGTCAACGGCTGTTTTTCAATGTACAAAAGAGGGAGCGTTGGTAAAAGACCTCGACAGATCTTATACGGGAGCTTCGGATTCTACTGTATTCGCTGCATTTTATGAGAGCAACACAATAACCCCTTCCGATGCCACCCCCGATATAAATGACAAACTGAAATTCAGGGGGGTTCAAACAGTGATCCACGAATATTGCGGCACATCAAATTGTCATGGCGGCCCTATTGCCCCCAAGTTTGATACCTATGCTGAGATCATGAAGTTTGTAACACCCGGCAATCCACAGGGAAGCAAATTGTGGGAATACATCACCACCAATGATTATGATAAAGCAATGCCACCTGTTGCTTCCAATCATGAATTGAACACAACTGATAAAGGCCTTATTTATAACTGGATCAAAAACGGAGCGAAAGAAAAACCAGACCTGGCCGACTTCCGCCCTGCTGCTATCCGCCTGATAGTAGATGGATGCGGTTCTGCCAACTGTCATAACCAGGCCACCGCCACCGGCGGATGGGCAAGAAAAGGATTGATCCCCGGATTGACTTCTGCAGATACCACTCAGTTCACCTATATCAACCCCGTTACCGGTGCTGCCACCGTGTACTGCCAGCTTTCCAATGGTACCCTGCGCAACCAGGTATGGACATCCTATAAAGACAGCGTAAAAAAATTCTATTCCGATACGGTAGCATATGCAAGCTTCCGGCCATGGAAAACATTTACCACTCCACGGTCTGCACTCAGTACCAGGGGCCCGCTTCAGAACTATGATGATATCCTGATGGATATTATGTATCCAAAAAGTGCAAGGAGCAACTCAAGCGTACAGTATACTGACCCGGTTACATTGGTACAGTATTATGCCAAAGGTAATTACCTGAATGTGACAAGTTCTATGGTCTCAAGATGCGACTCCACTCTTTTGCTGGCCAATCCATTTACTGGTGTATACGCCACCGCTCATCAGGGTGATATGGCCTATGGCGATGGTGGATTGAAACCCAACGAAGTGGCGCTCATCAAGGCCTGGTACTTTGCTGATCCCAACATACCAGAAGTATGGAAATATGGCCAGGGCAATGCAGGCATATTCAAATACAGAAAATCAGGAACTATCATCAGGAGGTAATCAAATAAAATCATTCTAAAATCTCAGGGTATGAAAACAAGAATAATGATAACAGCGATGGTCACCACAATGGTCATCTACGCACTGTCATCCTGCTATAAAAATAAAGAAGACATTACCGCCTTGCCAAAAGTGTCTTTCAGAAGCGAAGTAGTTCCCATCATCACAGCAGGCCCCTGCGGCTGTCATAATAACGGAATAGGAACAAGAGCGGTTCAGTTCTCCCACTTCGATACAGTTTTTTATGATGCCATACTTTCAAGAAGGGCCTACCTCGATTCAATGTCAAGGCTTGTTGGTAAGCACCCCGGTGGCGGCGGAATTGAATTTGCAGCCAACGAAAGAAACATTATAAAAAGATGGATAGAACAGGGCGACCCCTATGATGATGGCGCCGGCTGCACCGTATCAGGCACTATAAAATACACCGTTGACATACTGCCCATCTACACCAGCAGTTGCAAAGGATCTACCTGCCACGGTGGTATCGCCGTTACACTGGATTACAATAAAATGGTGGCAGAAAAAAATGACCTCATCACCATCATGAATTCTGGTGGCAGCCAGGGACACCCCGGCGGTCCTTTAAGCCTCACCACTTGTACTATCAACAAATTCAAAGAATGGATAAACCAGGGACAACCCCAGTAACCATTTAACAGCAACCAACATTGTTTTTAAAATAAAAACAGGTATTTATGAAAAAGATATTATCGCTCCTGATCGTTGCAACTGGTTTTTGCACCATGGCCATTGCACAGGATGTGCCCGATACAGCCGCAGCACCGGAAGAAGTGGCCCCCAAACAAAAGTTTGCAAGAGCTACATTCAACTCCACCAAGATCATCAACATGCAAAGTGTGGAGATCGTAACCAAAGGAAACCTCCAGTTCATGATCAACCACCACTTTGGTTATTTCTGGGATAAAGACCGTGGAGAAAAGACCGGAGAAGTGTTTAACCAGCGGTTTCGCCAAAACCTCGGCAACCTCTTTGGCCTGAACACCGGCGTGGCCCATACCTACCTGTCTTTCGATTATTCACCCACCGATTGGTCAAATGTAGGCCTGGCAGCCACCGGCCGCTCCGGCTTCGAAGGATGGGCAAAATTCAAAATATTGCGCCAGCAAACCGGCGAAAAAAATATACCACTCACACTCGGATGGTATTCCATGGCCAATATTTCCACCCAGAAAAAAGAACTCAATGAATTTACAGACAACCGCTGGTCCTTTATGCACCAGTTATTGATAGCCCGTAAGTTCTCCAATAAATTCTCACTACAGTTCATGCCCACCCTCATCCATTTCAACATTGTACCCTACGGCATTAACAACAGCAACCTGGTATGGTCAATGGGATTAGGCGGAAAGTATAAGATCAAAAGTAACCTGAACCTCACCTTTGAATATGCCCGCCAGCTTAATATGTATGAAAACCTCGTGACCAAAACCGGCAGCATCATTAGCTACCAGCCAGACCTGCTCTCACTTGGCCTCGAAATAAATACAGGCGGTCACCTGTTCCAGTTCTTTATTGGCAATACAGTAGATGGGTCTAATATTGAACACCTCGCCAGGAACAACAGCAGCATCAAAGATGGCAAGTTTGCCATGGGCTTCACGATCAACAGGAGTTTGAGTCTAAAAAAATAGGATAAAC
>JAEUVL010000568.1 GCA_016786965.1 Chitinophagaceae bacterium | reverse complement strand
CCCTTACATGGTATCCCCTATGGATTAAAAGACCTCTTTGCCGTGAAAGGATATAAGACCACCTGGGGCAGTACGCCCTACAAAGACCAGGTGCTCAATGTGGATTCGTATGTGTACACGCAACTAAAAAAAGCAGGTGCCGTTTTATGTGCCAAACTATCACTGGGAGCATTAGCCTATAATAATAAATGGTTCGGAGGCGAAACAAAGAACCCCTGGAATTTAACACAGGGATCAAGTGGCTCCTCTGCCGGTTCTGCCGCTGCAGTGGTGGCCGGTTTATTACCCTTCACCATTGGTACAGAAACATTGGGGTCCATCGTATCACCCTCCACCCGTTGTGGTGCCACAGGTCTGCGTCCCACGTTCGGCACTGTAAGCCGTTACGGCGCCATGGTGCTGTGCTGGAGTTTAGATAAAGCCGGTCCCATTTGCCGCAGTGCCGAAGATGCAGCAATGGTATATGCCTTTATTCATGGCACAGACGGGAATGATCCTTCCGCTATCAGGCATACATTCAACTATACCGGCAAGGTGGACTTCACCAAACTCCGCATAGGGTATGCAGAAAACTTTTTCAAACCACTGAAGCCCGATGCACCAGAATGGAAAGTGATAGAAACCTATCGCTCACTCGGCGCTAACGTAAAAGCAGTTCCCTTTCCCGACTCAGCCATGTACCCCGTGAACCTGGTATCCATTATCCTCAATGCAGAAAGTGCCGCCGCATTTGATGAACTCACCAGGACCAACCGGGATGATCTGATAGAAAGACAGGACAAGAATTTCTGGCCCAATAGTTTCCGCGCCGCCCGCACCATACCTGCCGTAGAGTATATCAATGCCAACCGTTACCGCTCCATCCTGTGCAACAGGATGAATGAGTTAATGAGTAATTATGATGTGCTCATCGTTCCCAGCTTTGCCGGTCGGCAATTATCCATCACCAATCTTACCGGTCATCCCGTAGTAGTGATGCCGATGGGTTTCAGTGCCACCGGTGCTCCTCTTAGCATCACCCTGATAGGAAATTTATACGATGAAGCCACTATCTTAGCAGCCGCAAAAGCTTTCCAGGATAAAACGCCGCA
>JAEUVL010000531.1 GCA_016786965.1 Chitinophagaceae bacterium | reverse complement strand
CTGCTATCAAGCAAGCTACTACTGATCAAAATGGTAATTATCTCTTTACAGATCTTGCTGCGGGCAGCTACACAGTTGGTTTCAGCAACCTGCCTGATGGATATACATTTACTCAACAAGGTCTTGGCACTGCCGCTACTGGCAGCGATGCTAACCCCGCTACAGGCAGAACAGGTACTGTAACGCTTGCCGCAGGACAAACTAACCTCGATGTGGATGCAGGTATCCGTTCTGCACAGGCCGGAACCGGTTCATTAGGTAACAGGGTTTGGTATGATCTGAACAACAACGGTCTGCAGGATGCAGGTGAAGTGGGTGTGCAGGGTGTAACAGTTGAATTACTTGATGCAGCCGGCAACCCGGTTGACAAAGATCCTAACACTGCCGGTGTGCAGCCAACCACCACCACTACCAATGCACTGGGTGAGTACCTCTTCACAGGTCTTGGTGCCGGTGAATACAGGGTACGCTTCAGCACAATGCCTTCGGGATATGCTGTAGTGACTAAGAATGCAGGAACCAACCGTGAGATTGACAGTGATGGTAATGCAATTGCTGCCGGTACTTCTACAACTGATATTATTACGCTGGCGCAAAACCAGGACAGGCTTGATATTGATCTCGGTCTCTATAATTCAACCGCTGCACTTGGCCAGCTTGGTGACCTGGTATGGTTTGATGCAAATAACAACGGTCAGCAAGATCCAGGCGAGCAGGGTGTTCCTGGCGTATCAGTTGCATTGTTGAATGCTTCTGGTAATGTGATCAGTACTACCGTAACAGATAAAGATGGTCAGTACCGTTTTGTAAATCTTGCAAACGGAACTTACTATGTACGCTTCAGCAACCTGCCTGCAGGATTCAGCTTCAGTCCTGCCAATTCTGGTGCTGATGCTACTGACAGCGATGCTGATGCCACAACTGGTGTTACCGGATCATACACCATCAGCGGAAACACTAACCTCACCGTTGATGCTGGTATCTATTCTACAAGAGCTGCCCTCGGAGATTATGTATGGTTTGATGCTGACAGCGATGGTACACAAGATGCTACCGAAGCTGGTATTCCCGGCGTAACCGTAATACTCTACGATGCTAACAATACAGCTATCGCTTCTGCCATTACTGGTCAGAACGGAGCTTACTATTTCCCTAACCTGAACCCCGGTACTTACACCGTAGGATTCAGCACTACACCTGGCAAACTGGTGTTCACTACTAAAGATGTAGTGGCTGCTACGGATGCCGGCGACAGTGATGCTGATCCTGCTACTGGCAGAACTGGTAACTACTCATTGGCTGCTGGCCAGGTAAACCGCACAGTGGATGCCGGTCTGAAGCCTGTCATACCTGCATCTGTGGGTGATTATGTGTGGTTCGATCTGAACAGAGATGGATTACAGGATGCAGATGAGCCAGGTGTACCAGGTGTGCTGGTAACATTGTATAACTCTGCTAATCAACCTATCGGTTCAGCTGTAACTGATGGAAACGGATATTACCTCATAACCAATGTACCTCCAGGCACAGGTTATTATGTAAGATTCAGCAACCAACCCGATGCAACTGCTCCATGGACATTGCAAAATGTAGGTGGTGTAAATGCAGAGAATAATAGTAAGGTGGATGCAGCAGGCCAGACAGGAACCTTTAATGTTGCAGAAGGCCAGAAGATCACCAATGTAGATGCAGGTATCTACAGGATCATCAACCTGAGTGGTAATGTATGGCATGATGTGAATGCAATGTCTGATGGATTTGTAAATAATAGTGGTGCAGAACAAAATCCACCAGCTGTGGCTATCCCTGTAGGCTTAAGAGCTTACCTGGTAAATACAGCTACTGGCCTTGTAGAGCAGGTAACATTTGCCAGCACAGTAGATGGAAAATTCTTCTTCCCTAATGTTTCACCCAATACAGTGTACTCGATCGTACTCAGCAGTTCACAGGGTATTGTAGGTAATCCTCCGCCAGCAGCTATACTGCCTTCAGGCTGGATCAACACAGGTCAGAAGAACGCCAATCCTCCAAACAGCCCTGCAGGCAGTGATGGATTGAACGATGGTATTCTTATAGTGCCAACAGGTACCACAGATGTGATCAATGCAAACTTTGGTATCAGACTGAAAGGAGGCGATATCGTAATCGGATAATTAACAACAGGAGATCATTCATCCTGCAGAAGGATGAATGATCTCCCTTCAAATATTTTACTTCTTATAAAACCTAAAAAAATGAGCACAAGAAACAAACTCTACACACTTCTTTTCTGCTTTATAGCAGGAAGCAGCATTTCCCAGGCGCAAACGACGCTGGAAATGACAACAAGAAATTTCGTTGGGGCACCCCCGATAGGGCCAACCACCAGCGCAATCGGTCCTATTTCATTTGAAAGGGATCAGAACAACAATAACCAATTCTCCACCCCCACACCGGCGCAAGCAGTATCTGCTACGTTCACCCTGGCAAACCAAACTTATACCGGGTTGACGTATAATAATATTTCTACTGGCCTGGTGTTTGGTGCGTCACCAACTACAGCCCTGGATCTTTTTAATTTCCCGGCCGTACAGCAGGTAGATCCTAACGATACTTACAATCTGTTAGGCTCTTTCAGTGCAGCAGTAGGCGGGCCCAGCAATGATATGTTCACCTCAAACCCCGCCTCTGCGCCAACCGTGCAGGGAGGTACTGGTGTGGTATGTGGTAACTACGCCTCTCCGCAAAATGGTTCAAATGGTGCAGTAGGTGTATTCACTGCAGCTCAGGTGTTATTTGATCAGCCAGGCGGACCAGCCGTACATAATTCCACTACCCGTTACTATTATGGTAATGTGGTGATCACTTTCAACAGGTTCGTAACTAATCCTGTTATTCATATTGCAGGTCTCGGTGGTTCTTACAGGTATTTTCCAACCACTGGTACCAACGTTAACGACCCTTCACAGTGGAGAGGTTCTTTCTTCAGCACTGAGCTGGAAGTACAACCAGGCCTTCCGCTGACAAGAATGTCAGGTAACCAGTTCTTCTCTGTTTCCGGCAGCAATATTTTGAACAATGCAACAACTCCTAATGGTGCTTCTGTAAATACTGTAGGTGGTTTGTTCAACGACATCGGTGCTGCTTCAGGCAGCTTCCGTATCGACGGTACTGTTAAAACAATTGTATTGCGGGTTTACCTGAGAGGAAGCAATAGTTCACAATTCCCATGGTCTACTGTACAGGCGAATGTAGCGGGTGGTAACAGGAATCCTTTTACCGGTGATATCTGGTGGATCTCTGCTTCTACTGAACCAGCTTCATTAGTTACACTGCCTTCTACTGGTGTAAACCTGAATGCAGTGCTGAATGGTAATGATGTGTTGCTGAAGTGGAAAACACTTTCAGAAGTGAACAGTGATCATTTTGAGATCGAAAGAAGCACTGATGGCAGAAATTTCAGCGTAATAGCAATCAAGAATGCAGCTGGAAACAGTGCTACTGAGTTGAACTATGACGATGTGGATGCTAATATGACTGCTAGTGTTTACTACTACCGCTTAAAACTGGTGGATACAGATGGCCGTTTCAGCTATAGCAATATCGCAATGGTTCGCAAAGCAGGAAGCATCAAATCTGTAAGAATGTTCCCTAACCCTGCTGCAAGCCAGGTGAACCTTGAGTTCTCCAACGCAAAAGGAAACTATGTGATCAGTATGTATAACCAGGCCGGCCAGGAAGTTATCACACAAAGAGCGGCTATTACTTATGGCGTACAATATGTAACCGTGAACAGGAACAGCCTTGCAACAGGCAGCTACATAGTAAGAGTACGTAATATCGATAACAGCGAGGTATTATTTAGCGATAAAGTGGTATTACAGTAATACGGTTCAATAGAGCACCGGAGCAAGTGCGTTAAATTATAATAACTAAGTATCAGTTGTTTTTTGCTCAAAATTTTACAACTGGTAATGGCCTCCCGCAAGGGAGGCCTTTTTTTTGATCTGCATTAACGCCGGTTTGTAAACTTTCGTAAGGCTAACGTATATTTACTAGCGTATTTTTTTCATTCGCCTATTTGAATTCCCGGAATCGTTTTTTACATTTACTGAATAATTCAACTACCCCATTCCGTTTCCTCTGAATTACCATCTAAGTACAATCTCCTGTTAAAGGCTTTTTCATTTTTTATCAGCAATAGATAAATAATGCTGTTTCACCACAGCGGTATAAAATTTATCTGGCTGGTACCTAATTTTTACCCGAAAAAACTACTGTACTTATGGCAAAGTTGAACACTTCCCGGCTATCACTGCATACTATACTTCTGTTGGTGCTGCTGCAATTGTTAAGCACTATAAAGGTGAATGCGGCAGGTATCACTTCCTCAGCATTTTCCAACGGCTCTGTTGGCGATCTCTTATGGCTTGACAAAAATGGCAATGGTTTACAGGACAGCGGCGAGCCGGGTTTTGAAGGGGCCCAGGTGGTATTGCAGGATGCTTCAGGCGTTATAATAAGCACTACTGTTACAGATGCTTTTGGAAATTATAGTTTTACAAATGTAGAAACAGGCGCCAGCGGTAGCTCTTACCAGGTTTGGTTCAGGTTGCCTTCGGGATACAGGTTCTCTCCCAGGTCTGGCACCATGAGTGATGCAGGAAACAGTGATGTAAATGAGTCAACCGGAAAGACCCCTGTATTTATACTGCTGCCGGGACAGGCCATGACCAATGTTGATGCCGGGTTGATCAGTGCTTCAATAGGCACATTGCCTCTGCATACGTTCCATCTTACATCTGTACTCAGCGGATCGGCTGTTTCACTTAAGTTCGTTGCGGAGAATGAAATGAACACCAGCCATTTTGTGGTGGAAAGAAGTGTTGACGGGATCAACTATGCAGATATTGCTACAGTGGCAGTATCTGGTCCTATTAATACCCCCACTGCTTATTATGTCTCCACAGATGTTCTTTCCGTATCGTCGTACAGCGTGGTGTATTATCGTATCAGGGCAGAAGATAATTTCAGCCGCTCAGCGTATTCTAATGTGGCCCCGATCCGGCTGAACAAGATAGCAGGTATCCGGGCCTGGCCTAATCCTTTTGTAAACGAGATCAGGATCAGCTACAACGGTACAGCCAATTCACAGGTTGATGTTCAACTTGCAGATAATGCAGGACACATCGTATGGCAGGGAAACTTTCAAATAAGCCGCGGGTTAAACCAGCTTTCCATCAGCGGAATGGAGCGCCTGGCTTCCGGTATCTATTTTGTCCGGGTGATGGACAAGCAATCCATGCAAAGTTTTGTGGAACGATTGGTAAAGTAAAACTTTCATTCGCTTCATCAAACCGGCAACCAAAAATGAGGAGGTGCAGCTTTTTTCTTGCCAGCTATTTATTTTACCAGAAGAAGATATTTCTGCCTTTTCATTACTATACAATTTCTTAATTTGAGCCTTGTTAGATTGTATAAAACGATCACATGGCATCCATAGGCGAAAGACTGAAGAATTTCCACCCGGTAAGAAAGGTAGTTTACTTTTTTGTAGGATTATTTTCCTATCCGGGACTTGCTATGGTCAACAAGCTAAACATTTCCGGTACGGAACACCTGAAGAATTTGCCGAGAAGGAATGTATTGTTTGTCAGTAATCATCAAACTTACTTTGCCGACGTCATCACCTTTCTGCACATCTTTTGTGCGGTGAAATGGGGTAAGATGAACCGCCTTGGCATTCCTTATTATTTATTGAATCCTTTTACCAGGGTAAACTATGTAGCAGCAGAAGAAACCATGAAGGGCAGTTTTATCAGCCGCCTTTTTTTATTGGCGGGCGGGCTGACAGTAAAACGAACCTGGCGCACAGAAGGGAAAGAGGTGAGGAGAGGACTCGATCCTTCTGATACCCGAAAGATCACCAGGGCATTGGAAAACAATTGGGTGATCACTTTTCCGCAGGGTACTACCAAACCATTTGCTCCCGGAAGAAAAGGTACCGCATTGATCATTAAACAAATGAAACCCATCGTTATCCCGGTGGTGATCAGCGGCTTCTGGCGGGCTTTTAATAAGAAAGGGCTGAAGTTCAAAAAGAAAGGCTCATTGCTCTCTGTGCGGTTTAAAGAGCCACTGGTAATAGATTACGAAGCGCCTTCCGATATCATCCTGGCACAGATCATGGATTCAATTGAGCAAAGCAAAAAGCACATGATGATGGGCCGCCATCACTGGCAGACAACTGATAAGTAACGAATCTTTTAATCGTTGGTAAAAAGGGCTTTCAGTTCAGCCGCATCGTCAGGTTTCATTTTTCCACCCAGTATCAGCCGCAGTTGCCTTCTTCTCAGCGCACCATCAAAGAGTTTTTTCTCTTCCTCTGTTTCAGGAATAAGTTGGGGCACAGGGCGGGGCTTGCGGTTGGGGTCCAGCGCCACGAATGTATAATAGGCCTCGTTGCTTTTGTATTTATATTGCTGGGTCAGATCTTCTCCCCATACTTTCAGGTGTACTTCCATCGAGGAATTAAAAGCTCTTGTTACCATTGCTTCTACATGCACCACATTGCCCAGTTTGATCGGGTTTTCAAAAGAAATATTATCAACAGAAGCCGTAACCACGGGAGCATTGCAATGCCGGTGGGCAGATAAGGCGGCTGCAATATCCATCCAGTACATCAGGCGTCCGCCCATCAGGTTGCCAAATACATTCGTGTCATTTGGCAAAACCAGTTCCGTCATGATAGTGAGGGTTTCAGCTGCTCTTTTGGGTTCCATTAGTTTCTGTCTTTTTGTTATCCGTCAAAGATAGATAACATAGCGGTGCCGCTCATGCTCTTTGTGATACAGGAATTAGTTTTTCCCTTTTTCGAAGGTCTTGTTCGCATTTTTTCCAAAAACTAAAAAAGGAATTGAAAGATCCTTTTATATCCGGAAATATCCAGTCTCTTTCTTCTTTTATACCCGGGAAATGAATAAAAGCAGGATGTTCTTTGGAATAGATGGCAGGAAATTGTTGCAGGCCGGGTATTTCATTTACTTCACCGGTAAACACCTGCAATCCTTCTATTTGCCTTGCCTGGTGCAG
>JAEUVL010000529.1 GCA_016786965.1 Chitinophagaceae bacterium | reverse complement strand
TCCATGATGGATTATGGAGTGGAATCACAGTTACCGGCCATAGTGGGGATTGCAGTAGTAAGAGAAATAGGGCCGGTGATCACGGCCCTGATCTTTGCCGGAAAGATCGGCAGCAGCATTGGTGCAGAGCTTGGTTCTATGAAAGTGACAGAGCAGATAGATGCAATGGAAGTAAGTGGAACGAATCCTTTTAAATACCTGGTAGTAACGAGAGTAGTTGCAGCCACCTTTATGTTGCCGGTGCTTGTGATGCTTGGTGATGCTATATCGCTCTATGGCTCCTGGCTTGGTGTTAATATCCGTGGCAATACCAGTTTTGCTCTTTTCTGGACGCAAGTGTTTGATAATCTATCTTTCAACGATGTGTTACCGGCGTTTACTAAAAGTTTCTTTTTCGGTTTTGCAGTTGCGCTTATTGGTTGCTTTAAAGGATACAATAGCAGCAAGGGAACAGAAGGCGTGGGACGTTCTGCTAATTCAGCAGTAGTAGTTTCCTCCGTTCTCATTTTTGTGATAGACCTGCTTGCGGTGCAACTGACTGATGTGTTAGGATTTAACTGAGCTACATGAAGACAGTAATGAACACCATATTGAAAGAAACGCAGCCTGCCGGTGCAGAGCCGGTGCTGGTGGTCAGTCATTTGTTCAAATCTTTTGGGAGTAATAAAGTGTTGGTTGATTTCAACATGGAACTGAACAAAGGAGAGACTGTGGTGGTGCTGGGCAAATCAGGATCTGGCAAATCGGTGCTGATAAAATGCATTATCGGCTTACTGGCACCGGACAAGGGAACTATAGAACTTTTTGGAAAAAATGTACCCGACCTGAACACTCAAGAACTGGATAAGATAAGGGCCAAAACCGGGTTTCTTTTTCAAAGCAATGCCTTGTATGATTCTATGACCGTTAGGGAGAATCTTGAGTTTCCGCTGCGCCGTCACTGGATGAAGGTGTCGCAAAAAAAAGTAAATGATATGGTGCTAAATGCACTGAAGGATGTTGGTTTGCAACATACGGTGGATATGATGCCTGCGGAATTGTCAGGCGGCATGCGTAAACGAATTGCACTGGCCCGCACATTGATCTTACAGCCGGATATTATCCTGTATGATGAGCCAACAACCGGGTTGGACCCGATCACCGGAAAGGAGATCATTGAACTGATGAAAGATATTCAGCATAAATACAACACCTCTTCACTTATCATTTCTCATGATATGAACTGTGTACGTATGGCGAGTAACCGTGTGGTGATACTGGTGGATGGATGCTGTTATGCAACGGGCACCTATAATGAGTTGAAAGAAAATAAAGATGACAGGGTGAAACAATTTTTTGAATAATACTTTATTGTATGGCAAAGCGGGTAATGAGTAATATAAAACTGGGCATATTTGTGCTGGCCGGAATTTTTTTCCTGATCCTGCTCCTGTACATGATCGGGAGAAACAGGAATCTTTTCGGTGATAATTATGTGTTGAAAGCAAGGTTTGAAAATGTGCAGGGATTAGTGTCGGGAAACAATGTACGGTTTGCAGGCATACAGGCAGGTACGGTAAAGAAAATCCGGATACTTAGTGATACGGTGATAGAAGTAACTATGATAATTGATACAAAGATGAAAGAGGTGATCCGGAAGAATGCAGTTGTATCAATTGGTACCGACGGACTGGTGGGAAACAAAGTAGTGAATATTATTCCGGCCGGTGTGCCCGGTATGCTGGCAGAAGATGGAGATATCCTGGCTTCCAAAAAATCTATTGATACCGAAGGAATGATACAAACCCTTCACAAAACAAATAATGATGTGGCTGAGATCGCCGAAGGATTGAAAACCACCGTGCAACGGCTGAATAGCAGCCAGGCCCTATGGACCCTGTTAAATGATAACACATTGCCACAAAACCTGCACAGATCGCTGATCTCTGTAAGGCAAGCAACCTCAAGAGCTGATAATATGATGACTGAACTGCAGGAAATCGTATCGGGTATTAAAAACGGCAAAGGGTCTGCAGGGGCTTTATTGGTTGATAGTTCGTTTGCCATTAACCTTAATGAGGCGGTCCGTACAGTAAAAACAGCAGGTCATCATGCCGACTCCCTGGCCATAGTTGTAAACAGGATGGTATCAGGTATGGAGCAGGACATTAATACAGGAAATGGGTCCATACATGCATTACTCAAAGACTCACTGATAGTAGGTAAGTTAAATGCAAGCCTGGACCAGATAGAAAAAGCAGCAGAAGGATTTAACCAGAATATGGAAGCATTGAAGCATAGTTTTTTATTCCGCGGTTATTTTAAGAAGCTGGAAAAGCAGCAAAAGAATAATCCGCCTACCAAAACTGCTGGTTATTAACACTTTGAATCATCAATACCATGATCTTTTTATATAAGTTGTCTAATAAGTTTGTCTTTTTCCGTCGATTACAGATCAGAGTAAATTATAATACTGTACCCGGATTTATATTGTACCAGTAAAAGCTTGCAACCAATTCATTTGTTTCTACCTTTAATGAGTTTAACATTAAACCTCATGAGCATGAAACAAACAATTTTTCTTGTTGAGGATAATGAACATATACGGGAGAACACGGTTGAGCTGCTTGAATTGAGCAATTATACTGTGATTCCTGCCTGTAATGGCAAAGAAGCCCTCGATATTGCACTACGGCAAGCACCCAACCTTATTTTATGTGATATCCAGATGCCTGAAATGAACGGCTATAGCCTGCTGGAACATATCCGCCAGCACCCAGCCCTAAACGAATCACGGTTTGTTTTCTTTACGGCCTCAACAGAGAAAAAAGAAATAGATGCTGGTATGCAAATGGGGGCTGATGGTTATATCGTGAAACCGTTTACCGGGGAACATCTTCTGGAGGTGCTAAAAAAGAATCTTGGATGATCATTTTCTGGTTATTTTGATGATCATCATTGATACATGTGAGTGGTGTCATTTTTTACTGGCATGACTGTTGCTAACTTACGGATATTAATTAATCAAAAACACAGATTATGAATAACGCAGGTAAAATAGTAGCCGCCTTGTTTGCGGGTGCTGCCATTGGTGCAGCCGCCGGGATTTTATTAGCTCCTGATAAAGGAAGCGAGACCAGAAAAAAAATAAAAGAGAAAGGCGAGAAACTGGCGAAAGGAGTAAAAGATAAATTCCGTAGTGGTAAGGAAAAACTAAGTGAACTTAAGGAAGAGTTCGTACAAACAGTAAAAGAGAAAGCTGACGAGTTTGCATAGGTGCAGGGGCTTAGTATATTTAAATTAATACTGCTTACATGGAAAAGACCTTTGCGAAAGCTGAAGAGTTGATTGATTCGGTAAAAGAATACATCAATAACAGGATCGATGCAGTAAAGTTGAGTGCAGCAGAAAAAGCATCTGCTATTACAGCTAATGTACTGGCAGGTATTTTTGTTGCACTCATACTTTTCCTTTTCATAATTTTCGGAGGCGTTGCTCTCGCCCTTGTATTAGGCATTTGGCTGGGAAAAATGTGGCTGGGCTTTTTACTGGTTGCCGGTTTTTACCTTTTACTGGCACTCATTATTTGGGCGGCAAGGGGCAGGATCATTCGCCTGCCGGTGATGAATGCATTAATCAAACAATTATTTTCCTCTGATGAAGAAGATTAAAAGCATACACCAGCTTAAGGCAGAGAAATTGCGCATAAAGAAGCGCCAGGCTGAGCTAGAAGATTCTATCCGTAAGAACTGGACTGGTCTAAAGACCACTCTGAAGCCTTCTTCCCTAGCCAAAGAGGCCTATAATGACATAATGGATCATCAGGCAGAAGCTAATCTTAAAGGCGATGGGGTATTGAGAAGCACCCTTAATTATGGCATCAGTTTGCTGGCCAAAAAAATTACTGCTAAGGCTGAAGACAAGCTTGGCAAACTTTTTAAGAAGTAGCCTCCCCTTCTGAAAATTTCTTTTCCCGCTCAGTGTCAGCCAGTGAACTGACATTAGTCACCCATTGTCACGGATACATTCCATAGAATTGGCAAACGAATACATCCATTCGGGTATCAATGTTATGCCGGTTTATTCCAACATAAACAATATATCCTCCAGGCATTTTGAGGCTATTTTTTTTTATGCCACCATGGGGATCATTATCACTGATGCTGCCGGCCAAATCTCTGCCATAAATCCTTATGCATTAAATGAACTGGGGTATGAAGAGAAAGAATTGATTGGCAAAAGAATAGAAATATTGGTGCCATTGAGGCTGCGGAATAAGCATAGCCGTTTTCACCAAAAATATATCACCCAACCTGACACCCGTTTAATGGGAAACGGACGAGAGATTTTTGCCGTTAGAAAAGATGGCACTGAGTTTCCGGCAGAGATCAATCTGAGCAATTACAAAAAGAACGGCAAACAGTTTATCATTGCTTTTATCAATAATATTTCATCCCGGAAAAGATCGGAGGCTGCTATTGAAAATCTTCATGCGGAGCTCGAAGCGAAAGTGGCCCAGCGTACAAAGGACCTGAACTTTACCCTGGAGCAATTGAGGAAGTCTGCAGCCAGCCTGGAGAATGCACAATCGTTTCAACAGGCCCTTTTTGATAATGCAGGTGCCATGATTATTGCTACTGATGCAAAGGGGATCATTAAATTCTTTAATCCCGAAGCTTCGAGAAGTACAGGCTATCCGGTGGCAGCAGTTGTAAACAAGCATAGTGTGCTGTTGTTTCATGATAAAAATGAGATCAATACCAAGCGTGAAAAATTGCTCAAAGAATTCGGACAGGTTATCGATGATGATTTTAATGTATTGGTGGAAAAATCGAAACGAAATATTCATGCAGAGGAGCGTTATACTTTTATCCGTAAGGATAAGACCGTATTCCCGGTACTGCTGACGATCACTTCTATACGTAATTCGGCAGGACTAATTACCGGCTTCATGGGTATTGCGATTGATATTACTGAGCAAAAGAAAGCGGAAGAGCATTTGCTGGAGAATCTGAAGAAGGAAAAGGAACTGGGAGAACTAAAGTCAAGATTTGTGACCATGGCGTCACATGAATTCAGGACCCCGCTGAGCACCGTGCTTTCATCAGCCTACCTGCTGGAAAAGTACACCATGACCAGGGACCAGCCCAAGAGAGAGAAGCACTTGCAGCGGATCATTGGGGCTGTCAGCACATTGACTGATATTCTTAATGATTTTCTGAGTGTTGGTAAAATTGAGGAGGGAAAGATACTGGTACGGCCGGTTCATATTAATATCAGGCAGTTTATAACAGTAGTTGCAAATGAGCTGAAGAATATATTAAAGAATGATCAGGCTTTTTATACGAAACATAAAGGAGCCGCAGAGATATTTATGGATGCTTCCCTGTTAAAGCATATAGTGATGAACCTGGTGTCTAATGCCAGTAAATTTTCACCTGAAGGAAGCTCTATTGAAATCAACACCACTGTACGACAGGGCCAGTTCATTCTTTCGGTAAAGGATAAGGGGATTGGTATTTCAAATGAAGATCAAAAGCATTTGATGGAACGTTTTTTCCGTGGCGCCAATGCCGGCAGCATACAGGGAACAGGACTTGGGTTGCATATTGTTTCCAAATATGCAGAACTTATGAATGGTAGTGTAGCATGCAAAAGTGAGCTGGGTACCGGAACGGAGTTCATTGTTACATTTCACCAGTTAAAAATGTGATATGAAAAAGATCCTGCTAATAGAAGACAATGAAGATGTGCGGAGTAATACAGCTGAGATACTAGAGCTATCAAATTATAAAGTAATACTGGCAGAAAACGGTAAAACAGGAGTGGAGAAGGCAATTGCGTATAAACCAGATCTGATCATTTGCGACATCATGATGCCGGTATTGGACGGTTATGGGGTGTTGCATGCGATTCATAAGAATGAGGCTATAAAGAATACACCATTTATTTTTCTGACAGCTAAAGCGGAAAGACAGGATATGAGGAAAGGAATGGAATCCGGAGCTGATGATTATATTACTAAGCCCTTTACGGGAACTGAATTGCTGAATGCTGTAGATGGGCGCCTTCATAAATATGATCTGCTGAAACAAGATCTCGCACCGGGTTTACCGGGCGTTCAATTTTTGTTGGATACCAGTTCAGGGAAATCAGCGCTGCATTCTCTTACCCTTGACCGAAATATAAATAAGTTCAAAAAGAAGCAAACAATCTATACAGAAGGTAATCATCCCAACCGGCTTTATTATATTGTAAAAGGAAAAGTGAAAACGGTAAAGGCCAATGAGGATGGAAAGGAACTTGTCACCGAGTTATTCAGTCCCGGTGATTTTCTAGGGCACATTGCTTTATTAGAAGGGACAGCTTATAAAGATACGGCTGAAGCAATGGAGGAAACAGAACTGGCCATAATACCCAGAGAGGATTTTGATGAACTTCTTACCACCAACCCGGAAGTGGCCCGTAAGTTTATACAATTACTTGCCAAGAATATTTCTGTTAAGGAAGAACAGCTATTGGGCCTGGCCTATAATTCCCTCCGTAAGAAAGTAGCGGAGGCCCTGCTATTGCTCAGAAGGAAATACCAAATGGATGGAGATGACTCGTTCTCTATTGATATAAGCAGGGAAAGCCTCGCAACTATTGCAGGCACTGCCACAGAATCCCTGATCAGGACATTAGGAGATTTCCGAAATGAAAAACTGATCGATATAAGAGAGGGCCGTATTTTTTTCCTTGATCAAAAGAAACTGGAAAAGCTAATTAACTGAATTAGCTAAAGTAAGCGGCCCTTTGACTGGCAAGGGGCCGCTTCTATTTAGCAGTTGAAAATGGGAACATATACTGCCTGTAAGTCAGAATCCACGGGTAGGGAATTCACTGGTCCTTTTTATCACATTGTTCTTGACCATGTCCTGCATGATCAGCTGACCATACTCATGCCCCAAACTTTCTGTATTAGCCGGGTCAAATGATTGGGTTTGCACGGAGTAAACTAATTTCTGTGTCACCATATCATACAAATTACTTTCCCAGAAATACTTTGTATCTGTGACATAATAACCCGGTTCATAGATGCGGCGGTACAAGGTAGCCCTATAGCCCCAGAAGCGGTTATAGTAGTAGCCATACGGTGAGTAATGGGTATTGCCTGGCACATATTTCCGTTCTTTCTCTTTATCCAGCAATACAATTGTGACGACAGCGTCAATACCGCCATTTTTGATCTTACCGATTGCCTCTTCTTCTGTCATGTTGTCAAATGCCTTTGGTCCATATTCGCCCATTGAAGACACTGCATTATAGCCGAGATCCTTTAAATCACCAACCAGGTGGTTTTCCATATTTTCCTGAATAGTCCGGTCTGATTCCCGAATAAGCCCCAATACCATGACCTTGTTGTACAACTTAGGAACATGACTGCTTTCTTTCCAGGAGGATGTTATTTTGGATGTGGTGCATCCCACTGCTACCAGCAACAGGATAATGATTGTCCATTTTATCTTTTTCATGGCCCTGATTTTAATTGTCGGTTGCAAATTAACCCTTGTAATGGGCCTTAAAAATGATGCCTGTCATTTAAGATTACAATGGTCGTCATGGCTGGTGGCTAATCAGCTCTTCTCTAGCAGATAGCTGTTAAATGCTGCCTGGAGCTGGTTAAACTCCTGTTCTGCATTGGTAATATTGTTACGCAGTTGATTTATTTTTCTATCCACTGCTTTTTTTAACTGCCCATCTTCTATTATTTCTCGTTGTAGCAGCCGGTCAAATTCTGCCACCTCATGCCGCAGCAGTTGTATTCTTTCATCTTGTTTGATAAATCGGGTTTGAAAATCTTCCAATTCAGGCAGGCAGTTGTTATGGAAATCCTCTTTAAGGATTTCAGTGAGTAAGTTTTTCAGTTGCACAGTCTCTTCCATCAGGAAAAACAACAGGCGTTTCCAGGTATCCGTTTCATACTGTAATCGCTTTATTTTAAAAAATTGCATTGGTGATATCTGTTAAGAAGGATAATAGTTTCCGTAGTTACCGATGATCAGAGATAAAGATATTCAGAGCCGGTAAAAGAAGACAAGAATTCATATCATCATCTTTACTGACATCAGTCACAGTCAATTGACAGGCTTTAACTAAAAAACCCCGCTACTAAACATAACGGGGTTTGAATTGCACAGAAGCTGCTTATTTCACAGCTATATGTTTTGCTGAAGGTTTCCTTGCCTCCTCTTTGCGGGGCAAAGCAATTTTTAGAACGCCGTCTTCATACATGGCTTCAATCTTCTCTTTGTTGATCTCTTCTGGTAAGGTGAATGTTCGGCTGAAGGAAGAATAGTTATACTCTTTGCGGGTAAACTTTTTCTCTTTTTCCTCTTTGGTCTCTTCTTTTTCGCTGCTGATGGTCAGCATATTTCCCTCTACATCAATTTTAAAATCATCTTTCTTCATACCGGGTACGGCCAGCGCCACTTCATATTGATCCTTGTGCTCAGTGATGTTTACAGCAGGTACATTAATCATTTTTCCCCAGATTCCGCCGTTATCAAACCATTCGTTCCAAGGCTTAAAGAAATCGTCAAATGCGGACGGCATTCTTTCAGTCATTCTGGCTAATGCTTGTGTTCCCATGTTACCTCCTTTGGTTTTGTTGTTATAGTTATTGTTGACAGGACAAATATACTTTTGGAGAGAAAGGGGTTGCAAATACGTTGGTCAGTAAAAACAATGAGAGTGGTCAGGCAGGTCATGGTGGTGTACATCAGCCTCTTTGTTTGTAATAAAAAGTAAGCAGGTAAAAAACAGTACGAATGAATTGGTAGGAGAACCACCTGATGAATTGTTTTGCAATGTTTTTTGACCGGGTGTGCCCTGTCAGGGTGATCGGAATACAATCTTTTTTAATGATAGCATTGATCATTTGTTCTGTATCTGCAGCCAACTCCGGTAGTTGCACATCAAGGTTCAGTTCAATGCTTGCATAGGCACTGATATTATTAACATTGTATGAGCCGATGGTGAGCCATTGAGCATCGCATACAGCCACTTTAGCGTGCAGCACGGTAGTTTGGTATTCATATAGTTCTATTTTGTTCCGCAGCAGCCAGTCGTATAACCAGCGTTCAGCATGTTTGGCCAGCATCACATCAGAAGGGCCCGCAGTGATTACTTTTATTTTTACCCCCCGTGCAGCCGCTTTGCTCAATAAACGACGGATATTGTTCCCAGGTAAGAAATAGCTGCATAACAGTGTTATGTGGGATTGTGCATTGCGGAACATGTGCAGGTAGGTTTGTGATATTTCTTTTTTTCGGCGGACCCAGTCATTACGCCGCAATTTAACCGGACTTTCAAAAGGCTTTTTGTTATCTATCAGCATAGAGCCATTCTCACATGGGGTGATGCCCATTTTTGCAGGAAAGCCGTGCCAGGTCTTCCAGCAGAGCACACAGAGTTCCCGGGAAATTTCGCCTTCGGAAAACAACGCAAAATCCAGCCATGCTTTTTTGTCCGGCATATCATTATACCTGTTAGTAATATTGATGCCACCGACCAGGGAGTAGTATGTGTCTGCCACAAACACTTTGTGGTGCATCCTGCGGCCAAAATAGAAGTACCGACTTTTTAGTAACGGTTCAAAAAATCTGAAATGAATACCCGCTTCCCTCAACTCCTGTATAAAATGCTTCGACATTACCCTGGAAGCATAGCCATCCGCCATCATATGTACGGAGACATTTCTTTTTGCCGCAGCCTTCAGTGCTGTAGCTACCAGTTGGCCAGTTTCATCATCATCATAGATATAGGTTTGCAGGTGTATAGAGTTTTTAGCCTGGTTGATGAGTCGGATGAGGAGGTCGAAATACTCCTTTCCACCATGAATAAGCTTCACGGTTTGCGGTAATTTTGGAGTTTCACTATTCTTACTACTGATGACAAACATGAAGCATCGGTTTATAGCCGGTTGTCAAATTTACCCATTTGTAACCGGTGAAATGTAAAGAGATACTGCTAAGCGTAAATTAAGTACAATCACTCTGCTGAATGACCCCTGTCAGGAGCAATGGTGTTGTCAAAACTTATTTTTATACTGCTTCAAAGGATACAGCTTCTGAAACAGTTAAAAAACAAACCATGAGGTCTCTTTTATTCTTTCTTCTCGTCTTTGCCGGAGGCGCCAGTTTTGTTTCAGGGTTAATGATGATAAGCAGCCCTGATGGCAGCAACCTGAATTTGCCCCTTAGCCTGCTGGAAGGGACTCCTTTTGATAACTATTTAGTACCAGGAATTATTTTGGCTTTCATTGTTGGTGGAATTAACATGGCAGCCGTAGCGTTGAACCTGCAGCGACACAAGGCACGGTATAACTGGGCTCAAGCCGGGGGAGTAGTGCTGGGCGGGTGGATCATCGTTCAAATGATCCTTATTCATACGGTTCATTGGCTTCATTTTATTTTCCTGGGCCTTGGGGTGCTGATCATCCTGGTGGCTTACCAGCTAAAGGGTAAATGGGCAGTATAGCTGCATCATTCACTTAAGCATCATGTTTTTTACTGATGAGAGTCAGCTGTCGGGCTCA
Organism: Chitinophagaceae bacterium; assembly: GCA_016786965.1. GTDB lineage: Bacteria > Bacteroidota > Bacteroidia > Chitinophagales > Chitinophagaceae > JJ008. Next base: position 15,389 of record JAEUVL010000529.1, on the reverse strand, counting down.
TCATGGTTACTAATTTTAACAGGCAAATAAAACACCAATGGTAATCACCCCACGAATACAATCTGAGATTGCTGCGTACCTTTCTGCATTCATAATAGTATTTGCTGCATTGAGTCGCTACGGACGCCAGGTGGTTAAATGGCTTCTGATTAATTTGTATGATTTCTTTATCGTGCGAGACCCGGTGAATTATAAGTAAATTTAAACGATGACGAGCTAAAGGCTTGTTCTGACTTATCATCGAAAAGCAGAAACGCAGAAAATCACCAAACTTTATGACTGCATGACCTCATCCATTGATATCTGGCAAATGCTGGCAGGCATCGCTTTCTTTTTACTCGCTATGAGTTTTATGGAAGAAGCTCTAAGGCACCTGGCCGGAAGAAAGTTCAAACTTTTCCTGAAGAAACAAACGGCAAGCAGACTGAAGGCGATCAGCGGGAGTGCGGCGGTGACGGGTGTATTGCAAAGCAGTTCTATTGTAAACCTGCTGTTGCTGAGTATGGTAGGTGCGGGTATTGTGAAGATGGAACATTCCCTTTCCCTGATCTTAGGATCTAATCTTGGCTCTACCATCAATAGCTGGATAGTGGTTACCCTGGGGTTCAAATATAATATTGATGCGGCTATGCTTCCGCTGGCAGGTATAGCCGGAGTGGTACTGGCATTTGCCAACCGGGAAAAGCAACTATATCATTGGATGAAGTTTCTTTTTGGATTTGCTTTTCTTTTCATAGCCTTACAATTCATCAGAGGGGGGATGGAGAATCTGGTGCAGCAAACGGACTTGTCAGCTTTTAATAACTATCCTTTACTGTTATTCCTGTTCCTCGGCATTGTTCTTACTGCCCTGGTTCAGTCCAGTTCTGCTACCATGGCCCTTACATTAAGCGCCTTATACTCAAATGCCATCAGTCTTCCGATAGCTATGGGTATCATCCTGGGGTCAGAGATCGGGACGACTTTAAAAATGTTCATTGCTTCCGCCAATGGTGTTGCTGCACAAAAGAGGATGGCGCTGGGAAATTTTATTTTCAACACGGTTACCGCCTGTGTCATGTTCCTGTTGTTGATTCCGGTTAGCAATTTAATAAGTGAACTTGCGGGCATAAGGGATAGCATGATTGCATTGGTCTTTTTTCAAACCCTCACCAATATTGTTTCTATACTTCTTTTTTTCCCGTTGCTGAATAAGGTCGGGCAGTTTCTTACCCGTCGTTTTCCAGAAACAGAGAATCATACAGTTTATATCAGCAAAGTGTTGCCAGACGGTGATGCAGATATCGCACTTGAAGCGCTGGAAAGTGAGACCCGTCTTTTCATACATCATGTAATCGACTACAGCCTCCATTCATTCCACCTGGAAAAGCAGATGCCTCTAGAACCTGATTTGAAAAAAGGATTTCAACGGAAAACGACCGCTGAGAAATATGATCATATTAAACAATCGCATGGCGAGATACATACTTTTTATCTGCGGCTGCAAAGCAATATGCTGTTAAAACCAGGGAAGGAGCGGCTGGAGCAACTGATCACTGCGGTGCGAAATATGATGTATGCAGCTAAAAATATCCGGGATGCCCAGCATGATATTGAGCAGATCCGAAATTCTTCCAATGATCTCAAGTATGATTTTTATAATAAGTCAGGGGAAAAGCTATTGTCTTTTTACCGGCAGGTGCTTGATCTCCTTATGGCAGGCAAGGAAGTTTCGAAGTTTGAAAAATTGACGGTTTTGTATCATTCCGTCACCACAGGCTATTCAGATACTTTGCAGCAACTGTACCGTGAAAGCATGGCCAGCCGGGTGAATGAGATGGAAATCTCTACATTGATCAATTTTAACAGAGAACTGTACACTTCCTTTAAGTCTGTTTTATTCAGTTTGAAAGATTTTCTGCTTACTCCCGGTGAGGCTGAATATTTTGATGCTATGCCCGGGTTTATCAGGTAAGCGGAGCGATCTGCAAATCAGTATTATGTGCATGGTAAGGATTCAGGAGCCGGATGATGATGATCTTATGTAAAATAAAAAACCTCACGTAGTACGTGAGGTTTTACCAGTAGCCCGTACGAGATTCGAACCTCGCAAAATATGTTTTGAAAGTCAACTGTTTATATCATTTGTGTACTAAGAGGTGAATATACGGTGAAACACCTTCGTTAAGATACGCTTTGATTCAATAAAGAACTATTTAAAAATAGGATTAATTGCTGTGTTATTGGATATGTTTTTAATTACACAGGAATTAAAATAACTAAAATAACTATGAAGAAGCTAGAGCTTATATACAGGTTATTGCTATACAATTCTTGATGGTTTGTACAATCCCGTACTGCCAGGGGTGCAATAACGCTTTAGTCCCAAGTTCCCGTGCTATAGAAGTTGATGATCTTCCAGCGGAATGTTTGTTCATATTTTGTCTGGATAAGACTGATTATCGACCGGTCAAGACTGGTCTTGCTAAGTAAATAATCTAGTGTGCTGCCCGTTCCGGTACTTAGTCTTATCGCCGCATTGGAAACAGATTGTTCATAGGCCTTTTGTTGCCTGGTGAGGATAGATATCCTGTTTTGGGTATTTGTATAATTCAGGATTGCCATTTTAATTGTATTCAGCAGTTCCGTTTTTTTGGCATCCAGCTGGCTATTGGTAAATGACATATTTGCCCTGGCAGCACTTATTTTATATTTCGACTGCATCCCATTAATTATTGGTATGCGTAAAGAGACACCAAAATTCAGGCTCCTGTTGAATTGTATCTGGCTTAGAAAGCCAAACGGCTTTTCAGTACCGTTCTGTTGTTCCTGTACCTCTTTGATAAAATAGTCATTCCCTCCAACGGTAATATATTTGGTTGAAGAGGTATTAATTACTGTACTGGTAGTTCCATCCGGTTCAAACCTGGTGGAGGGGGCTGATGATGAATAGGTTGAGTATAAGCCGGTATAAAGTGATAGGGAAGGCAGCCTGGATCCTTTAGCTATCCGCAGGTCATATTCCACGGCTTTCTTTCTGGCATCAATAGCTTTGATGTCCGGGAAATGTTTTAGTGCATCCTGGTAAACCGTCCCGGCATCCAGTGAGCCTGCCTCCGGCAGGTTGTCAGTTGTCAGTAACGGGGAAAACACAAGGCTATCTTCGGGTACCATGTTCATCAAAAGAAAAAGATCCAGCCTGGATCTTTCCAATGCATATTTGGCGTTTTCTTTTTCCAGTTCTTCGACGGCCACCAATGCCTGAAAATCGGCCAGTTGTTTTTCTCCCAGGATACCTGCTTTTACTTTTTCAATCGCACCCTCCAATTGTGTTTTACTGTTCTGCAACTGAACTTGTACTGCTTTTTCTATTTCTGTGTTGGAGATAACGCTTATATAGGCAGCAATGAGCTGCATTATCAGGATATTTTTTGAAGTTTCTTTATCCATACCCAGGCTGGTCAGTAGTTCCTGGTTACGTTTAATGGTATTGGTAAGCTGCATTCCGTTGAAAAGAAGTATTCCTGCTGATAAGCCATAATTGCCAAATCCGGTTACATTATCAATATACAAGTTGGTATAAGGATCAATACTTCTACCGGTATTAACGCCCTGGCTCATATCAAAACTCACCTGTGGTATCCGTTGCATACGGGACTGGTCATAGGTGATCTTGGCCTGCACCTCGTTATTCTCCGCATTCTTTACCGTAACATTATTCTTCAAGGCGAGTCTTATACAATCACCAAGCGTTAATACCTGCTGCGCCTGCACGGGATATGACAAACTAAACAGTGATACTGTAACCAGAACTAATTGCAGTAAACGGAACGATCTGAATTTCAGATACAGATTGTCGTGGTTGGAGGCCATAATTTTGTTTCCGGTGAAATTGCAATCTTGATGCCAATAGCAGTTTTAGTTTGACACGTACCAGACCATAGGGAAATAGGACAATATTGTTCACCAATGAACAAACAGGTGTCCGAATCTGAACATTTTTTTTATAATTGAGGGCTTTGGAAGTCTAACATAGCGCCAGGTACTTTAATTTTCAAAATGTTCACAAATGAACATTTAAAACGAGTAGGTGGTTTGTTGTAGAGGAGTGAACGTTTTTTTTAGATAGCTACGAAAATACCATTAAGTGTATTTGCTTATTAATAAAAATGAACTTATTGTTTCCTTTCAATATCCCTTTCAGTTGGCATATCCTTTGCCGCAATTTTAAACCGAATTTTAATTGTGCAGAAGTGGCGCAGAATACTCACGGAAGTGAATAGTTGATTATATTCGGTAATCTTTTTTGGCAATAAATTTTGTAATAGCTGAATAGTTTGTTTAAATATTTATATTGAAGGCTGGAATAATACACAGCCGAAATTTTTTCACTTTCCGTATCTGTGAAACTGTAATTCAATCTGAATTAGTAGCTGGTTTCTCCTCTGAAGAGGGGATACTAAAACTTGAACCTTTCTCACCTTAAATTTTGACCCCAATGCGGTAAGCTGTACCCCGCTGTAGCGGTAGCTGTGCTTTTGCTGACAGTTGCAGGTTTACCCGATTCATGATTTCGATTGTAATGTATTAACAACATGTTTGTTGTTTGTTTAAAGATTAAAAAGTGATTATTGTATGGCAGACTTCAAACAAAAATGGTATGTGCTTTATACCAGGCCCCGATTCGAAGCAAAGGTGGCAAAAGAACTCACCAATAGCGGCGTTATTTGCCTGATGCCAAAAACCAGCGTAGTGAAAGAGTATAGGTCACAGCGGCGGCTGGTACAGCTTCCTTTATTTCCTTCCTATGTTTTTGTATCTCCGGGCAGTCTCAGTGATTACTATTTCGGGCTCGATTTGAAAGGCGTGTTGGGATACGTAAAGTTTGGCAATGAAATTGCGACTGTTAGCAGCCAGGTTATATCAAATCTGCAAATTCTGGAAAAAAGAAAGTGTGCGGTCGAACTTACGGGGGAGAAAATAGCAACAGGGGTTATGGTTTTGATCTGTGAGGGGCCCTTTACAGGTTTGAAATGTGAGATGGTCCAGTTCAAAGGAGGACGAAAGGCACTGGTACGGGTAAATTTGTTAAATACTAACTTGTTACTTGATATTGATATTCAAAAACTGAAGGTAATGCCTTCTGAGTTGAGCAGTGCGGCCATTGATTGTTGAATAAGTTATGCCTGAATGGTAACGCTATAATTACGAATGCCTATATTTAAAGCGGATAGCATCATTTTCTATTATATACATTATCAGATTTTATGCTTGTAAATTACTTTAAGATAATATTCAGGAGATTCCGGAAGAATAAATTGTTTTTCCTGATCAATATTGCTGGTCTTACAATAGGGCTGGTGTTATCCTTTATTATTCTTCAATATATCTATAATGAACTTAGCTATGATAAATTTCATAAGGACTGGAAAAGTATTTACAGGGTAAAACATGAAAGATTTGAGAACGGCCAGTCGGTAGAAAGATTGCCCCGGACCTTTTCGGCGTTGTCCAGTAATCTCAGCCAGAATTACCCCGAGGTTCAGACAGTCACAAGATTTTCCACTGTAGATTGTATTGTTTCATACCTTGAACCAGGAAAACCAGTTTCTGCTTTCAAAGAGAAAAACGTATTGTTGGTGGATAAAAATTTTTTATCCATTTTTAATTTCCCACTGGTAAGCGGTAGTGCATTTGCAGGCGATGAAAGTAATACGGCAATCATTGATGAAAGCACCGCCCGCAAGATATTTGGCAACCAGGATCCGGTAGGTAAAATTCTCAAAATTCAAAATCATAATGAAGGGACAGATATTGAAGCCAGTATAAAAGGTATTTGCAAGGATGTTCCGTCAAACTCGCATTTTACATTTCATATACTAGTGTCTGATAAGAAAGGTGCTGGTAATTGGACATACCCTTCCAGCTTTACTTATATAAAAACAGTTCCGGGGGCTAATGTAAAAGCACTGAATAGTAAAATAGCGGACCTTGTCACCACGAACTCTACGATGAAAAGTGCTTCGACTTCCAGTTCTATTAAACTGGAGCTGCAGCCACTCAAATCCCTTCACCTGTATTCTGATCTTACTGGTGAATTAAGAGACAATGGGAATGGTAAAATGATCTGGTTACTGTCTCTCGTTGCAGGGCTGATCCTTTTTATTGCCTATACTAACTACATTAACCTTACCACAGTAAAGGCCCTGGAAAGAGCCCGGGAGGTTGGTCTGAGAAAAGTATTTGGGTCCAACAGGGCAGGACTTATTAAGAATTTTACACTGGAATCGCTTGTGCTCAACCTGATTTGTGTGGTACTTGCCGTAGTGGTAGTGTATCTTTCTCACCAGTATATCTACCGTGCTGCAGGTATTTCCATTGACCCTGATACGATAAAGGGATTTTGGTCAAGCCCTCTCATTTGGATCGGCCTGATAATAATAACGCTTGCCGGCACTTTTATCTCTGGCCTTGTGCCAGCATTAATGCTCTCTTCTTATCAGCCTGTACAAGTTTTGCGGGGACAATTTCCTATTAACAGCAGGGGAATTGTTTTGAGAAAAGTGCTGATCTTATTGCAGTTCGCTATTTCTATCGGGCTTATTTTCGGAACATTCGTTATTAATAAACAGGTTAATTACATGCTTGGGAAAAATCCGGGAATCGATATTACCAAAACAATTGTAATTGAAGCTCCTGATAATACTGTTGAAAAAGAAATGGGTGGTATGGCATTTCAGCGGCATATTACCACTTTCAGCAACGAGGTTAGGAAGCTACCCGGCATACAGGGGGTTACAATGTCTTCAGGTGTTCCGGGAAAGGAGATTTTGTGGAGCAGGCCTTATAAGCGGAGGGCGGAAGACCTTGGCAAACCTGGTAATCTATATCCCACACTCTCTATCGGGCCGGAATTTCTCGATCAATTCAAGATCAAATTAATAGCCGGACAGAATTTCAAAGCTATTACATCAGATGTGGTGGATTCAACCAGGCCATTAAATACGCCTATCCTGATTAATGAAGCAGCCGTACAGGCATTCAAATTTGAGGATAATAATAAAGCAATTGGCCAGATATTAATGGATAAGAATGGAGCAGGAATCAGTTTTGAATATGAAATCGTTGGTGTTGTTCAGAATTTTCACCAAAAATCGTTGAAGGAAACTTATTCTCCTATTGTTTTCCGCTTAGAGGATGGCTCCAGTGTAGAAAATATTTCAGTTAAGATCGATGAGAATGATATCCAGGGAAACCTGTCCCGTATTGAATCGAATTTCAAATCAATTTTTACCTCCAGCCCGTTCGAGTATTTTTTCCTGGATGACTATTTCGGTCAGCAGTATAAATTTGACCGGCAATTCAGCACTGTTTTCAGCCTGTTCACCGGCTTTGCTATTTTCGTAAGTTGTCTTGGGTTATTTGGCTTGTCTCTCTTTACCATTATGCTGCGTACCCGGGAAATAGGTATGCGCAAAGTACTTGGCGCATCCAATGCTAGCATTGTAACCCTTGTGTTCAGAGATTTTTTCAAATTAATTCTCATATCCTGCTTTATAGCGCTGCCCCTGGCATGGTGGAGCATCAGCCAGTGGCTGCTCAAATATGCATTCAGAGTAGGCATCAACCCGATCTACTTTGGTTTGTCTGCTTTTGTTGTATTGCTTGTTGCTTTCCTTACAGTAGGCCTTCACACCTGGCGTACTGCACGCCTTGACCCTGTTCGTGCCCTCAAAAATGAGGGATAAGTAAAGGCAGGAAGTTCTGCGGATAGGTCATATCCGCTGTTTTGTTGTTTTATCAAAATAAACATTTTACTGGTGGCGGCCCCGGCATACAGCATGTATTCCCGCTGCTGCCCTGCTATTACTATTCACTGGTATAGCGATACTACTATCAACGATCATCTCTTCACAATGAACAAGGAACTTATTCACCGGGTATTTGAACAGCGGGCTGTTGCTTCGGCCGGATGTATTGCCATTTCTGAACCTTGCGGAGAAATAGCATACGGGGATCTTAATACAGATGCGAACCGCATTGCTTCTCTGCTGAATACCTGCCAGGTAAGATCCGGTATGGTAGTCGCTGTTTTGTTGCCTCCGGGTATCCGGCATGCGGCATCGTTGCTTGGTATATTTAAGAGCGGGTCCGTATATATGCCACTTGAAGAGTCTTTCTCTGGAAGCCGGCTTCAGCAAATGTTTGCCCAGAATAATTGTGATACTGTAATTACACTTGCTGATAACCTGGTCTGGCTGAAGCAACAGTTCGAAGAGTTTTTTATTTATCCAAAAAATATCATCATACTGCCTCCCGCCGCGAATCTATTAAGTAAAGACCTTGGCCTGCCAGGGTTGGAGAATATTGCTGTTTCAGAAGTACCCATCCGCTTACTTAGCATACAGCAAGACGCTAACAGCTATGATGAAACAAGCATCCTGCTCTCTTCCTTCCCCTCCTCCAATCCGGAAATTGAAGTAACCGGCGAATCGCCTAATTATATCTTCTATACCTCCGGGTCAACTGGCAACGGGAAAGGGATTGTTGGCAGTCATAAAAGCCTGAGTCATTATATTCACTGGCATGCGAGTGAATGGAATGTAGTGGAGGGCGTTCGCATAAGCCAGATCGCCCCGTTGAGTTTCGATGCCTCACTTAAAGATATTCTTGTGGCGCTTATCGGAGGAGCCACTCTTTGTGTTCCGGATAAGTTTGTGAAAGAAAATATGGAACTGTTGTCTTCGTGGGTTGCAGAACAACGGATCACCATCATGCAAACTGTGCCCTCCTTATTCCGGTTGCTAACCCGTTGTATCAGGGAGAAGGGAACAGCTTTACCCGATCTTAAGTATGTAGTATTGGCCGGCGAGCGTTTGTATGGAAAAGATATACTAAACTGGCGCATGGCAGCGGGAAATAGTTCCCGTATCAGTAACCTGTATGGCCTGACCGAAACGACCATACTGAAATGTTTTTACCACGTAAATGGAAATGATTTCACCGCAGGCGAAGTGATACCTGTTGGGCGGCCCATAGACCAGGCTTCCATACTGGTTATAAATGATGATACAATCTGTGATGAAGGTGAAATAGGAGAAGTATATATCAAGAGCCCGCATGTAAGCAAGGGCTATCTTGAAGAAGAATTGAATAAGAACCTTTTTGTGGTAAACCCTCTTAGCAGAGAAACCTCAGAAATTATATGCCGTACCGGTGATCTTGGAAGGTACAGGCCGGATGGCAACCTGGAAATATTAGGCAGGCAGGATGAACAATTAAAGATCAGCGGAGTCCGGGTGGAACTTGATGAAGTAAGAAGAGGCGTGTTGTCTATTCCCGGAATTGAACAGACCGAATTATTAGTACACCAGGATGATGAGTATAACCAGGTATTGATCTGCTATTACCTCGGAACAGAACAAAGCACAGAATGGTTGAGACTGCAATCAGGAAAATTGCTCAACCGGCAATTGATACCCTCGCATTTTGTTTGGCTGCCTGAATTTCCATTGAATACAAACGGAAAAGTTGACCGTAAGGCACTGCCAAGACCCGAGCAGTTATTGCGTTCATCTGGCTACGAAGCACCTTCCGGTATCATTGAAGAATTATTGGTTGAAATTTGGCGGCAGCTGCTTGGCATACGGGTGCCTATCGGCAGAAAAGATAGCTTTTTTAGTATGGGGGGCTCTTCGCTCAAAGCCATACAGCTGATATCCCGGTTATATAAAGAATTTGATGTAAGAGTAACCATTGCAGATATTTTCAATCATCCCTCTCTTCAGTCAATGGCAGGGTTGATTGCACCAGGCAAGGTCCGGGTATTCACCCCCATTACACCTGTGCCGGATGCCGTTCACTATTCTTTATCATCTGCTCAACGCCGCTTATGGGTACTGGACCAGTTGAATGATGGAATGACGGCTTATAGCCGCCCTGTTGCCTACACTCTCCAGGGCAAATTAGACCAGGAGGCATTAAGAAAATCTGTGAGATCGGTTGTGGAGCGGCATGAAATTCTTCGTACAGTATTCCGGGATGTGGATGGAGAGCCAAGACAATTTATTATTCCTGCTTCGGCAACAATGCCTTTCTTGTATTTTGAAGATCTGAGGGCCACTGAAAATTCCCGTGAACAGCTTGATAAGAAAATCAAAGGAATAGCAGCCGTTTCTTACCAACTGGACCAGGGGCCTTTATTCAATATCTATATTTTCCAAACAGGTGATGATCTGTTTGATTTGGTATTAAGTATTCATCATATCATTTCTGATGAATGGAGCATGCAGGTGCTTATCAAAGAAATCATAACCCTGTATAATGCGTATTCGAATAATGAGGAGGTTCAACTTCCAGTTCTGCCAGTTCAGTATCGTGACTATGCCGCCTGGCAACAGGATAATCTTATAGAAGGTGAGGCATTACCTCATAAAGATTATTGGCTGAATAAACTGGGAGGAGAATTGCCCTTACTCCAATTGCCACTGGATAGCGTACGTCCCCCGGTTCAAACATATAATGGCAGTCAATTAAAGATACTTATCGGGGAAATCAAATCCGGTGAATTGATTGCTCTCTGCGAAATGCAGGGCGCAACATTGTTTATGGGACTTACTGCACTGGTCAAAACGCTGTTATACCGATATACCGGCCAGGAGGATATTGTAATTGGCACACCCGTTGCAGGCCGGGAGCATCCGGACCTTGACGGACAGATCGGGTTCTATGTAAATACGCTTGCATTAAGAAGTAATATTCAGGGCGGGAAAGGCTTTGCTGATCTGCTGCATGAAGTAAAGGCCACTACACTTGGAGCTCTTGAACACCAGTTATATCCCTTCGACCGGTTGGTGGATGAATTAAATTTATCCCGGGATCTGAGCCGATCACCAGTATTCGATGTTGCGATCGTTTTACAAAATGTGCAGGTTGAGGCAGGTGACCAGGTCTTATTGAACGGGTTGGAGATTGCACAGTCACCAGTTGAAGTGACCACCAGTTTATATGATCTTACCTTTTGGTTTACACAGCAGGAGGGAGGGATAGTATTAAACCTGGAGTATAATTCAGACCTTTTCCGGAGCGGAAGAATTATGCGTATGCTTCAGCATTTTGAAGGGCTTTTAAATTCTGTACTCTCAAACCCGGCCAAGCCCTTACAACTGCTTGACTATATTAATGATGAAGAACGAGAACAAATTATTTCCCTTTTTAATCAGACAACCAGCTATTATCCTGCCGATAAGACACTTGTAGATCTTTTTGAAAGGCAGGCAATGGAAAGAGGTATGATCACTGTACTTAAATGTGGTGATAAAGGATTGTCTTTTGCAGAAATTAATAACCAGTCCAACAAACTGGCGCATTACCTGCGTGAAGTTTGCGGTGCAGGCCCCGACCAACTTATCGGTCTGCTGATGGAGCGGAGCGAATGGCTGGTGATAGGAATTCTTGGTATCCTGAAGTCTGGGGCTGCTTATGTACCCATTGATCCTTCTTATCCTAAAGAACGTATTCAATATATCCTGGAGGATTCTCTCGCCACTGTATTAGTTACCGATCAGCAGGGATGGTCAACTGATTTTACCTGTATCGATCCGGCAAATCCAATTCTTCATGCGTACCCGACAAAAAATCCTGTCCATATATTGCAGGCACAACATCTTGCGTATGTAATATATACTTCCGGATCTACCGGAAGACCAAAGGGTGTAATGATCGAACACCGTTCGGTTATCAATTTCCTCTACAATATGCTGGAGGTACTAGCGGTAACCCCGATGGACCGCTGGCTGGCAGTCACCACATATTCATTTGATATATCTGTACTTGAAATATTTGCTCCCCTGATCAGCGGGGCCACTCTACTACTTGCCGACAGCGAAACCACAGCCAATCCAATGGCTATGTTGTCGCTCATGGAAAATGAAGAGCCCACTATCATGCAGGCAACACCCAGCTTCTGGAGCCTGATAACTGATGCGGGATGGGCTGGTGACAATAACCTGAAATTACTTGTTGGCGGTGAAGCATTGCCGGTAAGCCTGGGGCAAAAACTCAGGGAACTATGTGGCAGTATGGTAAATTTATACGGTCCTACTGAAACAACTATTTGGTCTACCTATAAAAGAATTAATACGGACGCAGATTGTTTAACTATTGGTGTTCCGATAGCGAACACAAGACTTTATATACTGGATAAACACTTGCAACTGCTGCCGAAAGGAATACCCGGGCAATTATATATCGCAGGGGATGGACTGGCAAGAGGATACTACCAGCGGCCAGACCTGACCGAAGAAAAATTTATCATGAATCCCTTCATGCCAGCTGAAAGAATGTACAATACAGGGGATCAATGCTGCTGGACGGACAATGGCGAAGTAAAGTACATGGGAAGAACTGACTTCATGGTTAAACTGAGGGGCTACCGAATAGAGATGGGAGAAATTGAACAGGCGCTACTGGAGAACAAAAGTTTACAAGAAGCGGTCGTTGTGTTGGTGGAAAATAATGGCGATCCTTGTCTTGCCGCTTACTTTACTTCCACTTTCAACCAGGAGCCCGAGACACTTGCCAGGGAATTGCGCCAGCGGTTACCTGAATACATGATACCATCTTACTTTATTCAATTGACGAAGCTGCCGGTAAACTCCAATGGAAAAACTGACCGTAAGGCACTTCCTGCACCAGAAAGATATTTGACTGATTCTTTTGTAGCTCCCAGAAATCAAACAGAAGTATTACTGTCTGAAATCTGGAAAGAAATACTTGGCAGGGAAAAAGCAGGTGCTTTTGATCATTTCTTTTATAGCGGTGGTCATTCGTTGAGGGCGATACAAGTTCTCTCCCGGATTTATAAAGTATTCTCTGTTCAACTGGAGTTAAGAGACATATTCACTTACCCGGTTCTTGCAGACCTGGCTTCATTTATAGACCAATCTGCCCAGGCTGAATACAAGCCACTTGAAAAGATCCCCGATCAGCCATATTATGTTCTTTCCCATTCACAGCAACGGCTATGGCTGCTGGATAAGATTGAGGGAACGAGCAATACTTATGTTATTCCGATCAGTTATCACCTGAGAGGGCCCTTAAACCCGGATGCATTACAACAATCATTTGATGTTCTGATCGACCGACATGAAATTCTCCGCACTGTCATCACGGAAGTTGATGGCTATCCCATGCAGTTGGTGTTACCTGCCGGCAAATTGAATTTCAATGCAGGACTTACTGATTTGAGGGGAAAAGAATTTCCGGAACAGATGGCACAGGCAGAAGGACTTGCTTATGTAATGGAGTCTTTTCAGCTTGATCAGGCACCCCTGATGCGTGCCCATGTATGGCAAACGGATGAACAGGAGTATCTTTTTTTCCTGGGTATCCATCATATTATCACCGATGATTGGTCGACACAGATACTGATAAGAGAAGTGCTGGATACCTATAATGCCATTGTTACCGGTAGCATTAATCCGCAGTTGCCATTGCAACTGCAGTACCGTGACTATGCAGCCTGGCAGCGGTCTGAAATGACTGGTGTGCGGCTTAACTTTCACCGGTCTTATTGGATAAATAAATTGGGGGACGAAATACCTGTATTGGATTTGCCCACCGATTTTCCACGTCCTCCTGTGAAAACATATAATGGCGCCCAGGTAAAATATGAAGTACCTGCTATTCTTGTCGACCGGCTTCGCACTATCTGCGATGAAAATAATGCCACTCTCTTTATGGGCTTTACCTCACTCCTGTATATCCTTTTATACAGGTACAGCCGTAATACTGATATTATAATTGGCACACCTGTTGCCGGACGGGATCATCCGGACCTGGAGAATCAACTAGGTTTTTTTGTAAATAACCTTGCACTGAGAAACCAGGTTAACCCTGCCGAAGGGTTTACTTCTTTACTGGCCACTGTAAAACAAAACCTGCTCGAGGCTTTAAAACACCAGGCTTATCCATTCGACCAATTAGTCGAAGATCTTAACGTTGTACGTGACAGCAGTCATTCCCCGATTTTCGATGTTCTGATCAACTGGCAGAATGCAGTGGAAGACCAACTGAAAGGAAGGCAGGCTATGGACTTGCAGGTGGAGGAAAATGTATTCCAATCAGGAGTGACCAAAACAGATATCTCCTTTCTGCTCAGAGAACCTCAATTGGCAGAAGAGAACCTCATCGTAACTATTGAGTATAATACGGATATTTTTTCAGCATACAGAATGGACAATATGGCCAGGCATTTTGAAGTGCTGCTTGATTCCATCACAGGCAACCCTTTGATGCCTGTTGCAGGTTTGTCTATCAGCGGAAGTGTGGAAAGGGCGTTGCTGGAAAGCTTCAATCAAAATGCATTTGATTTTCCACAGGACGAAACCCTTATTTCATTATTTGAAAAGCAAGCCGCTTCCTCCCCGGATACTATTGCCATTGTTTTCGAAGGACATTCTCTCAGCTTTTTCGAATTGAACAGGCGGGTGAATCTAATGGCCAACCATTTGGTGGAGAATGCAGGACTCAGACAGGGCCAGGTGGCCGCCCTTTTGCTCGAACGAAGTGAATGGATGATCATTTCAATTCTCGCAGTACTAAAAGCCGGGGCAGCCTATTTACCGATTGACACCAGTTCTCCCCCGGAGAGGGTTCAATACCTTATTAAGGACAGTGGCGCTGTCCTGCTCATAACAGAATCACACCAGCTTCTGAACTTACCTGACACAGGCACTTCATTTTTTATTGTTGATATACAATTTGATACACTTACAGGAAGCGAAAGTAATCCCGCATTGACCGCACAGCCACGGGATGTTGCTTACATCATTTACACTTCCGGATCAACAGGTGAGCCCAAAGGAGTAATGGTAGAGCATTATTCCTGCGTCAATATGATCTGGAATGAGCGTTCCGTGTTTGCTATCAATTCTGATGACAGGATATTGCAGTTTTCTTCCCTTTCCTTTGATGCATCTGTAGCAGAGATTTTCCTGGCCATACTTTCAGGGGTAACGCTTGTCATTACCCCCTCCGGCCTGGTGAAGGATAGTCAGGGTTTACTAAATTATATGAGGACCCATGGCGTTACCATGGCGATTTGGCCCACTGCGTATTTGAACTCCATTGATGTAGAGGAGATCAGGTTTCTAAGAAAACTTATAACTGCTGGTGATGTGGCAAATCCTGTTGATGCGATCCTGTGCAGTGAATTTCTTTATTATTTTAATTGCTATGGACCTACGGAAGGAACGGTGTGGAGTACCTATTTCAAAGTGGACCACTCTGTACATGCCGGTCTTAAACGTTTGCCAATCGGAAAGCCTATCGGAAATGTCAGTATATACATAATGAATGAAGCTTTTCAACTTCAGCCTATCGGTGTTCCCGGTGAGTTGTGTATTGGA
>JAEUVL010000509.1 GCA_016786965.1 Chitinophagaceae bacterium | reverse complement strand
CATCGGTGAAGTATCCTTGCTGGAGCAATGGACCGAAAGTGATGGCAATCGCTCTGTTATTTCCTACACGATTGATGTGCCTGTAACTGGCACCTATACTCTTTCGATTGTGTCAAACCTGCAACAAGGAGCCACATTGCCCATAACCCTTGATAATAAACCCACTTCACTTCGTATCATTGCAACCGAAACCGGCTGGCAAAAAACGGCTGTGACTGTTACTGCAAAAAATGAACTCGGTTTATACATGTCTGCAGGCCGGCATACCATTAGCTTGAGCAATATAGGCAATGTACCTCCGTTGGTAGATGACCTTAGTTTCAGCCGCAGCGTTTCTCATCCTGCACTGGATGCCAGCTGGCAGCGTTTTTCGCAACAACTTAACCAGTTGTTGCAAGAAAAGCCTGCTACCAATAAACCGGCAGCTGATAAATACGAGTCTTCATTAACAGAAAAGGTACTAAGCAATCCGGAAGGTAATTATGATCATGCCATTGATACTGCCTTTACATATTCCACCTTCCAATTTGTTTATCTCACAGCAGGTACCACTTATACCTTTAGTACCAGCGGCTCTACTAAAGACCCTGTGCTGCATCTTTTCTACTCTACAGACATAGATAACCGTTCCTGGAGCAGCGATGATTATAATGGCACCTGGGAAAGTAACCTGGTGGTGAACATTACCTCCACAGGTACCTACTGCCTGCTCGTACGCCCCTACTACGCTTCTCAAAGCGGTATTACTACTATCCTGCAAAATGGTGTTACGCTTTTGGCTAATACTCCCATCGCAGGGCAGCGGTTTGCCACCACGCCCAGAACAGGTGACCTGAATTATTTCACTGCAAAATTAACCGGCGCTTCTAACCCGGATACCCGGCTTTTTACATTACCATCTACCAGCGGAAAGGTAACCGGGTATAACGATGATTACAACAACAACAATGATGGATACTGGGGCTGGGGCTTTTCTTCCCGGATTAAAAAGAACTATGCTGCCGGAAGCAGTATTGTATATGTATGTGCTTATAGTGCCACCCGTACCGGCAGTTGCGATGTGTACATGGGTAATATAGCTGCTTCATTGCCCACTTCTGGTGAAGCGGAAAATTTTCCTTTGCTGAAAGGTGAAGATGCCATTCAGAGTGCTCCTTACGATTTCGACTATAACTGTATTGCGTGGAGTGGTGGTATTACTAATAACTGGATATGGCCGCCCAGCTCTCTTTCCACTTACAATTGTGGTAACGCTAACCTGCTGGAGTGTTTTGATAATTTTTATAAGAATAACCCGATCCGCTATCCGGGTGCCTGGAACTAT
>JAEUVL010000484.1 GCA_016786965.1 Chitinophagaceae bacterium | reverse complement strand
TTTATCCCGGAGGGTCGCTATCTCTTCAGGGCTTGATATGTCCACTGCAAAGTACCTGTCTTCCTTCAATCCCATTTCTGCTGCAATGGATTGTAATTTTTCGGTATCTCTTCCTGTAAGGAAAATATTAGCACCGCTGCCTGCTAGCAGTTTAGCTGTTCTGCTGCCAATACCACCAGTAGCACCCACTACCAGTATGTTCTTTCCTTTTACTGCTTCCATAAATTATTTTGTTCTCAACAAAGAAGCATGGCTTTTGTTGTACCGGTGATGAATAAATTTCATCCGGGTGCTGAACAAACCTTCTAATAAGTGAGACATGAAGCAAATAAAGAAAGCTGACCTGCCCCAAAAGATCTGTGTTGTTTGTAACCGGCCATTCAGTTGGCGAAAAAAATGGAAAGCTGTATGGACGGAAGTAAAATACTGCAGTAAAAAATGTTCGCAGGGTACAAATAATAAGATCAAGGGAGATAAGGTCAGCGTTTACTGATCTTATTATGAGAGATGGCCCTTTGCCTGGTGCATTTAAAACGGGCCACTGCCTGAGATCTTAGGTTTTTATGTTTGGTATGTCTGCCAGTCATTCTTTTTCTCCACAGCAGGAAACTGCTGCGCTTCATATTGCTTCTCATCAGTACGATGACTTCCTTTTCTTTCAACCCGAACTGGGATTCAATTGCTTCAAAAGGGGTGCGGTCTTCCCAGGCCATTTCAATAATACGGTCTGCCTGCGATTCTGTTAAAGAAATGATCTTATCCTTCATAAAAAACTAAACAAATTATATTGCTATTGTAGCACACAACCAATAACAGGTGAAATTGTTATTGTGTTCATGAACTTCTTTTCTTCATACCAGGCCGTGCTGGACAGGCTCGATACCATTGATCCGCTGAGCTACGGCAAAACAAGAAATTTCATTTCTGGCGATGTTACTTACTTATCTCCTTATATATCAAGAGGAGTGATCTCTGCCAAACAGGTGCTTGAAATGTTGATGGATAAAGGGTATAAAATCTCTGAAATGGAGAAATTTATTCAACAACTGGCCTGGCGGGAATATTTTCAACGGGTATGGCAGCATATCGGAGATGACCTGTTTGACGACATCCGTCTGCGCTACACCGGGATAAAACATGATGATATCCCGGCAGCATTGCTGAATGCTGCTACCGGCATCAAAGCGGTAGACGGGGCCATCGCTACCCTGTACGAAACTGGCTATATGCACAATCATACCCGCATGTATACCGCCAGTATTGCCTGCAATATTGGTAAAGCACATTGGCAAATGCCTTCCCAATGGATGTATTATCATTTGCTCGACGGCGACCTGGCCAGCAATACCTGCAGCTGGCAGTGGGTGGCCGGCACCTTTTCATCGAAGCAATATTTCTGCAACCAGGAAAACATAAATAAATATTCCGGCTCCGTACAAAACGGGACCTTTCTTGATAAAACCTATGAAGAACTTCCGCTGATGGATATACCAGCAGCGCTGCGCCCCACAACCACACTTGCATTAAAAACAACACTGCCGGAAAAGATACTTCCGGATACAGATCCTTCTCTTCCTTTGTTATTATATACTTCCTATAATCTTGATCCGCAGTGGCGGAAAGAGATAAAGGCTAACCGGGTATTATTATTGGAGCCATCACATTTCCGGCAATTCCCCGTAAGTGAAAAGGTGATTGATTTCATTCTGCACCAGGCAAGGCAAATAGAAGGATTGCAGGTGTTTACCGGTGAAGTAAATGAAATACCCGGCCTGCAACAATTTCCTGCCATCTATTCCAAAGAACATCCTGCTTTTATTCATTTCCCGGGTATAAAAGAAGAAAGGGACTGGATATTTCCGGATATAAAAGGATCTTTCAATTCCTTTTTTAGTTTTTGGAAAAAATGCGAACGAGACCTTCGAAAAAGGGAAAAACTAATTCCTGTTTCACAAAGAGCATGAGCGGCACCGCTATGTTATCTATCTTTGACGGATAACAAAATGACAGAAACTAATGGAACCCAAAAAAGCAGCTGAAACCCTCACTATCATGACGGAACTGGTTTTGCCTAATGACACGAATGTATTTGGCAACCTGATGGGCGGACGCCTGATGTACTGGATGGATATTGCAGCCGCCTTATCTGCCCACCGGCATTGCAATGCTCCCGTAGTTACAGCTTCTGTTGATA
>JAEUVL010000463.1 GCA_016786965.1 Chitinophagaceae bacterium | reverse complement strand
ATGGACCTTTACCCGCACTGGTGCAAATTCTTCTAACTCAGTAGTGGACCTCTGGGCGCTGAACGGACATTTTACACATGGTTCTGTACGTAAACCCGGCAACAATCACCCGCATGGTTATGATTGGGAAAGCAAACCCGGTGGCACACCCCGTACGCTGCACCCCAGAAGTGCTTTGACAAACCTCAATTTTGGATATGGTGGCATTGTGAATTATTATATACATAACGGTGGCTTTGCCCGAAATGGAGCAGCTATTTCATCATTTGAAACAGATGCAGATGCAGTAAAAGCAGGAGTGGCGGTATTTGAAAATGCCAGGCTTACAGAAGCAGCCAGTCAAAAATTGAATACGATGCTGCGCAAAACAACAGCTTCTTTCAGCAGTGAATTCAATGATCTGTACGATGCATGGAAAAATACCTGGGAAAAAAATGCCATTTACAGTGACCCGGCCATGTATTGCAGGAATGCAGAGTTTGAAGCAATGGCACAACTGGCAAATAAGAACAGCCGCCATGCAATGCTGCTGGTATTTGACAAATTTGTCGGTGGCGACCACCTCATCGGTGAACTGATGTGGAAATTAACGAAAGAGAAATATGGTCATTTATTAACGGAAGTAAAAACTGAACGGGCCGCTAATCCCAACGACGCAAACGGTAAATACAAAATACATGGAGATCACGACAATGGTGTATTGTATGTAGAGAAGATATTGAAAGTGCTGGAAGAAGAAGCAGAGATACTGCCAATTGTGGATGGCATTAATGTGATCGTATCTCCTAATCCGGTTAAGGATAGAATGACTGTTCAGGTGATCACTACCAAAAACGCCCGGGTAAGTGTGAATGCAGTGTCAGCACAAACCAGGATGAATAAAGTATTGCAACCAGAAACACTGCTGTCCGCAGGTACGCACCGGTTTAGCATGGATATTACCGGCTTTACAGGGGCCACCGGCGATATCATTGCCGTGCAGGTAGTGGTGGATGGAGTGATGAAGACGGTGAAGGTACTGGTGACCAAATAACCGGGATATCAATAGCAAAAAAAAAAGCTGTCACATTGAGTTTACAAAATGTGACAGCTTTGTTTTTTTTAGGAACTGCTCACACTTACTATCGTAAGAAGAGCAGCAATTAAAGTATTCCTTACTCTATAAAACGGAACGATTCTCCCAGGCGGTCCACGATATCACCTGCCAACATGCTTTCCATGGAAGATGATTTGGCAGCCAGGTCTCCGGCAAGTCCATGCAAGTACACTCCAAGTATTGACGCTTCCACTGAACTATATCCCTGTGCCAGTAAACCGGTGAGGATACCGGTAAGCACATCGCCACTACCAGCAGTGGCCATGCCGGCATTGCCGGTGCTGTTGAAGAAGCCGCGGCCATCCGGTGTGGCAATGAAGCTATGATGCCCCTTTAAAATAATAAGGCAATTCAGTTCCTTAGCTTTTTGTATGGCCAGGAACACTCTGTCAAAATCATTGGCCGATGGACCAAATAATCGTTCAAATTCCTTGGGATGAGGTGTTAACACAGAACCGGCAGGTACCAGCCTGAGCAGGTCTTTTTGCATGGCCATGCAATTCAGTGCATCTGCATCCAGCACTACCGGGTGGCGGTACACATCAAAAAGTTCCCGCAGCATCATTCTCGTTTCAGAAGCGGTGCCTATGCCAGGGCCAATGCCGATCGTTTCGTATTGGGTAAGGTCTCCTTCTGCCTTTGTAATAAAAGAGGAGTTGAAGTCGGTGGATACCATTGCCTCAGGAACAGTGGTTTGTAATATATCATACCCGCAGGCAGGAATATGACAACTAAGCAAACCCACGCCACTGCGTAAACAGGCTTTGGCCGATAAGACTGCCGCACCCATTTTACCATAGCTGCCTGCTACCAGCAAT
>JAEUVL010000455.1 GCA_016786965.1 Chitinophagaceae bacterium | reverse complement strand
CTATCGATATAATTGCATGCAAGAGCAAAATCCAACCAGCCAGATGTTTCGGCATTTTCCATATCACAATCAGTGACTTTGGACACGAAATGGGCCGGGTATCTCTTTTTCCGGTACGCTTCCAGAAGACAAATGCATACGCTCCGGGAAGAGCGGCGTATCTGATCAGTAAGTGAATAGGTTTCTTCTTTGGGAAATCTCTTTGACACTTCAAATATTTCCATTGCCAGCTCAAAGGCAATCTTATATACTTTGGTCTGCTTGGCATTAAGGGCTGCCATAGGGAATTAATTTAGGGTACGAATCTATTACCGGGCGGCTTTGCCTATTGTCTATTGCTTATTGCCCATGATCTTATTTACTCTGCCATCATCTGTTTTATCACTGTTTCTATTTCTTCTGCATTCGGCTTGCTGAAGTAGTCTCCATCGCTGCCATAAGCCGGACGATGGGCTTTTGCGGTGATCGTCCGGGGAGCTACATCAAGATACCTGTAGCCGCCCTGTTCTTCCATCACTTTATTGAACATATAGGCCGCGGCCCCACCGGGCACATCTTCATCTATAAATACAATGCGGTTTGTTTTCTTGAGCGACTCCAGAATCAGATGATCAACATCGAAAGGCAATAATGTTTGTACATCCACTATTTCACAACTGATGCCTGCGGCTTCCAGTGTATTCACCGCTTCCTGTATAATGCGTAAGGTAGATCCATAGGATACGATAGTAATGTCCGTGCCTTCTTTGATCACTTCCGGCACACCGAATGGTACTGTAAACTCGAGCAGGTTGGCCGGTAATTTTTCTTTTAGCCGGTACCCATTCAGACATTCCACCACCAGTCCCGGATCATTACTTTTTAATAAGGTATTGTACATGCCCACTGCCTGTGTCATATTTCGCGGTACGCATACATACATTCCCCGCAGCGCATTTATCACCATACCCATTGGCGAACCGCTGTGCCAGATCCCTTCGAGGCGATGGCCGCGGGTACGTACGATCAGCGGGCAACTTTGCTGCCCGGCCGTTCTGTAATGCAGGGTGGAAACATCATCACTTAATGGCTGCAGACCGTATAATAAATAATCGAGGTATTGTATCTCTGCAATTGGGCGAAGACCCCGCATGGCCAACCCAATGCCTTGTCCCATGATGGTGAGCTCCCGTATGCCGGTGTCGAATATCCTTTGGTTGCCGTGCTTTTGCTGCAAGCCGCTGAATCCCTGGTTCACATCACCAATATAGCCGAGATCTTCTCCAAAGGCCACTACTTTGGGGTTGTTGGTAAAGAGCTCATCAAAATAACGGTTGAGTACCTCAAAGCCATTGAGCGTTGGTGCATCGGTGGCGAAAGACGCTTTTACTTCCTGCACTTTCATGGCACTTTTGGGCCCTTCATTATACAGATGCGTGTTGTACAATTTTTTATTCTCGGTCTGCAGGTCGTTGTAATAGTCTTTTGTCCAGAAGGCCGCATCTGCATTGCCTGCTATATTCAGCGCCATGCTCAGCGTCTTCAATACATCTCTCCGGAGTGGCTCACGGCTGGCAGATAATTCAATGGCCAGTTTTTGCAGGGCTGCTGTATGTGCGGGTAATGCTGTTGCCATTGAATGAATAAGCTCTGTGGCCCTTGCCACCTGGTTCTTTACCGGCGTAATGAATTTCTCCCAAGCGGCTGCTTTACTGTCCCGGACATGCTCTTTTGCTTTTTCTGCAATCACATCCAGTTCTTCTTCTTCTGCGAGTGCATTTTCTATGATCCACTCTTTCATTTTTTTGATGCCATCCCATTCCCGTTCCCAATCCAGCCGCTCCTGGCTTTTGTACCGCTCATGGCTGCCGGAGGTGGAGTGCCCCTGTGGCTGGGTTATTTCTTCTACATGGAATAACACGGGTGTGTGTGTTTCCCGGGCAAACCGGATACCTTCTTCAAACACTTCGCACATGCCGGCATAGTCCCAGCCTTTTACCTTATATATATTCAGTCCGTTGGTGTCTTCATTTTTCTGCATACCACTCAACGCATCGGATACGGATGACTTGGTGGTTTGAAATTTCTTGGGCACCGAAATACCATAGCCATCATCCCACACAAAAACGGCCAAGGGCACCTGGAGCACCCCGGCTGCATTTATGGTTTCCCAGAAATGTCCTTCGCTGGTGGAGGCATCACCAATGGTGGCAAAACAAACTTCATTGCCATGGTGGGAAAGATTTTTGAATGATTGCAATTGCTCAATATTGCGGAAAGCTTTGGAGGCATAGGCCAGTCCCAGCGCTCTTGGCATTTGTCCTGC
>JAEUVL010000438.1 GCA_016786965.1 Chitinophagaceae bacterium | reverse complement strand
AGCACCCTCGCCGCATTCTCATACACCTTTCTCTCTTTTCTTTTATACCACCATTGTGGGGCGGTTTTTTTCATGAGCGTATCAATATTGCGCATGCCGATCAGGCTCCAGATACCTTTTATCTTACCCGCCAGTGATGGCTGCATGGCCCGCAGGCTCATGGCAAAACCACTCTCTAAATACTCCATATGATGCCAGTATCCTGCCGGCATGAACAGTGTATCGCCAGGTTCCAAAATAAAATCAAAGCCCTCAGCCAGTTTCAACGCCGGGAATTTTTCGTAATCCACCTTACCTTCTTCATAATAATTGGAAAAATCAGCCAGGCTCAATACTTCAAAAGGCTTGCGGTAGAGTTTGTACTGCTCTTTGTAGGGAAACATCAGCACCCTCTTTCTTCCGCCAAATTGGGTGTGTAATATGTGAGAAAGGTCAATATCAAAATGCATATGGGTGATGCTTCCGGCACCACCGGTAAATAGCATCGGGTATTTTTTTACAAAACCCTTCATCAGGTGCTCTGGCCATGAGAAATCTCTGGTAAGCTGGGGGGCATGCTCAAAAATATTGAACAGGAATATCCGCCAGGCAGCAGGCCCGGCACTTATCATGTCTATATATTCGCCAAAGGTCTTGTAATCATCGGCGGTGTTGATAGGGGTATAAGCGTCGCTTTTTACGTTATTATAGAGGGGTACTCTTTTATCGCCCACTAATTGCTTGAAATAGTCCCAGTTCCATTTAGAATACGCCGGCCAGTCTTTAGCAAGGTTTTTGATCACAACGGGGTTGCAGGGATCATAAAACTCCTTCTTAAAGACTTCGGGGCTGAGAGTATCAAAGGTGGCAACCGGTCGTAACTGCATAAATCGGCTATCTTAATTTGCCGCCAAATTACGACTTGTAAATCAAATGGGGGTAGTAGAGATTTTTTTAGCCAGCGTGGTGAACAAAGCTTTTTTAAGCATGGTATGAAGAAAGGAATATATTTTGAATAAAATCATCTTTTTATCGTTGATATCTCTGAAGTTTAGTTGCTGAAAACAGTGTATTTTAAAAGGAACACCCATTTATGCTTGTACATATACATCCTGATAATCCGCAACCCCGCCTTATCAAACAGGTTGTGGAAAGTCTGAAACAAGGCGGCATCATCATTTATCCCACCGACACTGTGTATGGATTGGGTTGCGACATATTACAACAAAAAGCCGTGGACAGGATATGCAGGATCAAGCAGGTGGACCCCAAGAAGGCGCAGCTTTCCTTTGTTTGCAGCGACCTATCACACCTGAGCGATTATGCCAAGCCGCTTTCCAACCCGGTCTATCGCCTGTTGAAGGAATATCTGCCGGGGCCCTATACTTTTATTTTACCTGCCAGTAAAATGGTCCCTAAAATTTTGCAAAGCAAAAAAGATACGATTGGTCTGCGGGTGCCTGCCAATACGATAGCACAAGCCATTATTAAAGAACTGGGACGGCCCATCCTCAG
>JAEUVL010000435.1 GCA_016786965.1 Chitinophagaceae bacterium | reverse complement strand
CACGCCATTGAAAGGACTTGATTGAGACGGTGCGGTAATAATGGTCACATCCTGCCCGGAACCGATCACATACACATAGTCTTTCATCACCACATTCTCGTTATAGGTGCCCGGGCCTACGGCCACCTGGTATTGTTCCTGGGGGCTGGCGCCGGTAATACTGTTGATAGCTGCCTGTATAGTACTGAATGTAGCGCCGCCGGGCCATACCTGTGCGGTGTTGGCAGGCAAAGCAAGAGCTATTTTTTTAGTGGCAGCAAATATGGAATCGGATTCTTTGATGAACGTTTGCAGTTCAGTAGTTAAGGCAGACATGAGGAAAGGTTTTTGGTTAAATGATCTTAAAGGTAGAAGAAATTTGTGAATGATGGGTGGGGCAGAGAGATAAGTAATTAATACTTATTCTACCTCGATGCATTAGATTCTTTTGGCCAGGGAATATCAATAGAATTAATTAGGTTATAATATCCGGGCCAATTAGTGCATCCAAACCCGGGCATCCGAAAAACATTATCTCCCAGTCGGATATAAATTACGGAAGTGCTTGTACAAAACAATCGCTTTTCCAGCTTTAGCAATTCATTACATGCAAAATAAAAGCTGTCGATTCGGGTGCCAAATGAAGAATCAAATTCCGTTTTATGATGTATCGAAGCTTCACCATACATATTCAACCTTGGTGTATTAAATCTTACATGATAAGTATCTTTTTCTTTACGTATACTGATATTCTCTTTGAAGAAACTATAACAGCCGGCATGGTAAAGCGCTATTACAAGACTATCTCCGGTGTTTAATTTCATAGAAGGGACGATGTTGTCTTTCGTGGCCGGAAAATCATTTAATTCGTCCTTTCTTATTAATATGGTGGTGTCTGACTCAAGCGATATTGTCTTTTGATAGGTTCTGTCAAGGTAAGATACAAGCGTAAAAGACACATTTCCATTTTTTACACTGTCAAAAACATAAACCTCTGTGTTTAGCAGGGTGTCATATTCTATATTTCTCAACAATTCTTTTTTGCAGGCAAATTCTGGTCTGATACTATCCAGGTAAAAATTGGCACTTGTGTCAATAACAATACGAAGGCGGGAAAACTTATTGCCTGTAGTTTTTTTATCTTGTATAGAACAGGATAAAAAAGCTACTGTGAAAAGCAGCCAAGCACAAAGTTGAAGGTATCTCATGCAGTAATAGGTCAATTACAACGAAATGACAGAGCCGGTCTGTTTTAAGCTGCTTTCGTAATCTCCTGCATTGTTACACATTGAATTTACATCAATTCGCAAACACGATCCTGTACACTGCCCCCGCCTTATCATCACTTACCAGCAAGGCGCCATCTGCTGCTACCTGCACATCAGCAGGACGGCCGATCACATTGCCGTTATCTTCCAGCCAGCCGGTGGCAAAGGGAATGTATTGCACCACTTTATTATTTTCCAATCGTACCAGCATGATACGGTACCCGATCTTTTGCGACCGGTTCCAGCTTCCATGCTCGGCCAGGAAAATCTGGTTCTTATATTCAGGCAAAAACATATTACCCGTGTAGAAACGCATTCCTAAAGCTGCCACATGCGGGCCCAGCTTTTGTGCGGGTGCAGTATAATCTGCGCAGTTCTTGTCTTTTCCAAACTCGGGGTCGGGTGTATCGCCCTGGTGGCAATAAGGAAAACCAAAGTGCATTCCTTTTTGCGGGGCATGGTTCAGTTCGTCAGCGGGCACATCATCACCCATATTATCGCGGCCATTTTCGGTAAACCATAATTCTTTTGTTTGCGGATGCCAGGCAAACCCCACACTGTTTCTTACCCCTGATGCAAAGACCTCAAGGTTGCTGCCATCGGGATTCATGCGGGATATGGAAGCATAAACGGGATCTTCCCGCTTGCAT
>JAEUVL010000430.1 GCA_016786965.1 Chitinophagaceae bacterium | reverse complement strand
TGCTGACCAAAAGGCCGAGTTGAGACGGCATATTGAGTGGCTTAGAGAAGAATGGCAAAATGTACCGAATCCTATGACTGCTATTTACCAGGGAAATGACTTTGGTGATTATCAACACATCCTTTTCAAAGCTGAGAATGGAGTAGAATATGATTTTGGACAGGCCAACAATCGTTATGGCCCTTATAAACTGTACGAACCGTCAGGACAATATGAAGACAACCCGGAATTTTTAGGAAAGAAATTTAAAGTCTATTGGGACTGGGTAGTATCTGATTTTTTTTGCTGTGAAGGGGAATATGGTAAGGCCAGGGCATATCTGCCTTCTATTACAAAACTGGAATTAATGAAGAACTAATGCCTGCCGGGGAGAATGCGGCTGAGTTTTTTATAAATTGATAATACCTGCTATTAAATTCAAGCTATGTTTCTCTATAAGGTTGGAAAGACTTTTTTGATGAAAGAAGACAGGTGTATTTTAACACCCGGGTACAGCGAAGTAAAACCCCATGAAAATTTAAGGTTCAAAATTGGTGACAATATTAAACTGGTATTCCCTGACGGTTCAATTATTATAACTAAAATAAAAGGATTTAATTTGAGGTCTCCTTATGAAATCCTTATCAACACTACGGAAGATATTCCCATTGGGACAGAAGTGTGGCTAACAAAGAATGAACTTTAAGGATGGAACTAACCCAGAGGCTACATAGTATTCCTGAAGCGAAATGCAAATGCTTTATTCCTCCGTTACATTATACGGACTATGAAAAAACTTATTGGGGAGTTGATACTACAAACGGGAGATTTGCTGAGATCACCCTTGAAGTTTGTGTTCATTGTGGTACAAAGTGGTTAAATTATTTGGTAGAGTATGAAGCATTTTCTAAGTCTGGTCGCTGGTATAGAGGGGTTGTCCAAGATAATAATTTGAAGGGGATAGTACCAGGGAAAGTAGTCAGTTATTTTGAGGGGTTGGACTGGTTTATTTTTGGAGGTTCCTATTTTTCTTCCACCGGAATGTATGGTAAAGGAAAAGTACAGGCAGACTTATAAACAGTACAGCCCGCTTCGTTTAACTAATACTTATTTAGAACAAATAACCGGGGGGATTGAATCCTGCAGAAATAACTCGGCAGCAGATAAGCAAATCATAAATAAAACCAACTGCTATGAAAACAGTTGGTTTAAATTATGTTACTCTACTATGTAAAGTATGCCGCCTGCTGGCGTAGAAAAGGATTCTCTTATACATTGAACCTGAAATGCATTACATCTCCATCTTTCACCACATATTCTTTTCCTTCTATGCGGAGCTTGCCTACTTCACGGCAGGCCGCTTCGGAGCCGTACTGGATGAAATCATCGTAACCGATCACTTCGGCTTTGATAAATCCTTTTTCAAAATCGGTATGGATCACACTGGCGGCTTGTGGCGCCTTCCAGCCCTGGTGAATGGTCCAGGCCCTTACTTCCTGCACACCTGCAGTGAAGTAGGTATATAGATTCAGCAGTTTGTAAGCAGAGTGGATGAGTCGGTCAAGTGCCGGCTCTGTCATTTTATATTCTTCCATGAAGAGCTGCTTATCTTCCGGGTTCTCCATTTCAGCTATCTGCGCTTCAATGTTGTTGTTCATGATGATCACTTCGGCCTTTTCATTTTTCACGGCTTCCTTCAGTGCATCAGAATATTTATTGCCGGTGTGCATGGAGGCTTCGTCCACATTGGCTACATAGAGTACTGGTTTATCGGTCAGCAGGCAGAGATCAGCAATGGCCACTTTCTCTTCCTTGTCGAGGTCCAGTTCCCGGATGCTCTTGCCTTTTTCCAGGTGCTCTTTGCAGCGGATGAGTACTTCCAGTTCTGCTTTATATTTTGGGTCCAGTTTGATCTGTTTCTCTGTTTTGGAGATCTTTTTCTCCACGCTGTCGAGATCTTTAAGTTGCAGTTCGGTATCAATGATCTCTTTATCGCTGATGGGGTTGATGGCGCCTTCGTCCCGCAGGATGTTCTCATCTTCAAAGCAGCGCACCACATGAATGATTGCATCCACTTCCCGGATATTACCGAGGAACTTATTGCCCAGGCCTTCGCCTTTGCTGGCCCCGCGGACGAGCCCGGCAATGTCCACGATCTCTATCTGGGTGGGCACGGTACGGTTGGGCAGAACCAATTCCGCCAGTTTGTTCAGGCGGGGGTCAGGCACATCCACCAGCCCAACGTTGGGGTCGATGGTGCAAAAGCGGTAATTGCTTGCCTGTGCTTTGGCGCTGTTGCTCACCGCATTAAAAAGAGTTGATTTGCCCACATTCGGAAGTCCTACGATGCCTGCCTGCAATGCCATGTTGTAAGATTGAAGATTTAATATTTAAGATCGGAAATCACCTGTTGCTTTCAGGGGCGCAAAGATATGGCTTATCGGCCAATGGATGGTTGTGAAAAGAAGGTTTTGGAGTTTAGGATAAAATCTTCAATCTTCATCTAAAATCTGAAATAACATGGCTTTAAGCAGGATATGGTCGGCCTTTATCATTGTTTCTTTATTAGTGGCATCCGCCATGGCGGTGTTCAGGCCCGGCGGCGAAAAGATCTTCAGCCAGATGGTGACGGGTAAGAACACGGACACGATGTCGGCAAGGACGATCGATTCAGCATTGCTGCCTGCTTCGGTGCACCAACAGTTGCTGGCTGATAAGCAGGCGGTATGGGGCAAGGAGAAAGTGTACAAAGCAGAAGGAACCGGTTACAGGGTTTATAAGCTGCTGCCTGCCAACGGGATCTTTGAGACCTGTAAAGGGGCGGTGGAAATATGTATCGGACTGATCGGTATCATGGCGTTGTTCATGGGCTTTATGACGATTGCAGATAAGGCCGGCGGCGTCAGGTTTCTTTCGAGGATCATCGGCCCGTTCTTTTCCAAAATATTTCCGGGTGTTCCTTCAGGCCACCCGGCGCACGGCCACATGGTGATGAATTTCTCGGCCAACCTGATGGGGCTGGATAATGCAGCCACGCCGTTTGGCATAAAGGCGATGGAGAGTTTACAGGAATTGAACCCGGATAAAGAAAAAGCCTCTAATGCGCAGATCATGTTCTTATGCCTGCATGCCTCCGGGCTTACACTTATTCCGGTGGCGATCATTGCCGCCAGGGCTTCCCTGAAGCAACCCTCGGCCAATCCCACGGAGATATTCATTCCCTGTATGATCGCCACTTTTGTAGCTACGGTGGCGGCTATGCTGATCGTTTCATATAAACAGCGTATCAATATTTTTCAAAAGACCATCCTGTTGTGGATACTGGGTATCTCGGCTGTACTTGGTGGGTTAGTGATCTATCTTACTTCCTTAAGCACAGGTGCGCTGCAGTCATTCTCCGGCATACTGAGCAATGGACTGATCCTGCTGATCTTCCTGCTGATCGTGCTGGGTGGCCTGTATAAACGGATCAACATCTTTGAAGCTTTTGTGGAAGGGGCGAGGGGAGGATTCGATACGGCCGTGAAGATCATTCCCTACCTGGTGGGGATGCTGGTGGCCATCAGCCTGCTGCGCAACAGTGGAACGTTTGAGGTGATCATAGACGGATTAAAACAACTTTTTGCGGCGCTGGGAGCTGATACCAAATTTGTGGATGGCCTGCCTACGGCCATCATCAAACCGCTGAGTGGCAGTGGTGCCCGTGGCATGATGATCGATACGATGAATGCGAACAGCACAGCGGTAATGTCTGGCGCAGATTCATTTGCCGGGCGGCTGGCCTGTATCTTACAGGGTTCTTCCGATACGACCTTCTATGTGATCGCTGTTTATTTCGGTGCCGTGGGCATCAAGAACACACGCTATTCCATCGGGGCCATGCTGCTGGCCGATTTGGTGGGCATCATTACTTCTATTATACTGGCGTATGTATTCTTTGGGTAAAAGAAAAGCCGTTTAATGAATAAAAAAAAGCTGTTCGGACTGAACAGCTTTTTTTATTAAAGTGAATAGTATTAATAGTTAGTGAATACCGATAATGTTCTCACTGTACTGTTACTAGTGCTAATGGCCCTGTATCCTCCCCTGAAAACAAGTGTATAGCTTCTTTTTTGAACGGGGTTCAATGTCGCAAACATATCGAAGAGTGCGCCGGGTGCAGGAGATGGATTGAAATTTTGCAAATTAGTGCTTGTGCCTGCCGGACGGATGTAAAAAGTATCATTTACTCCGGAAGCATAAGGGATATAGGGAGTAACATCCGTCAGGTTCACATTGGAAAATATAACTGCATTCCTTTTTTTGGAGAATATATCAAAGGCAGATGGCAGTGCAGTGGGATTATAGACGAAATTTGCAAAGCGTAACCTGGCTGTGGTGTCAGAAGGTATGATGATGTTCGTCTCCACCGTTTTCTGTTTAGGCGCAGTGATCGTATCATACATGAAAACCGTATAGCTTTTTGCAAACTGCATATTCTCTGCGAAAGACAATGGCAATTGCGTCGTAGTGGAAAGCGTATCCCTTACCAGGAAGGCCTTTAACCCGGGGCTTACGTTAAAGCCGGGAGTGCTGCCTGGAAATACGCTGCCGGAGGTTAATAAAGATCCGGACACTACTTTACCGTCCACATATACGGCATTGCGGGAGGCATTAACAGTAGCGATATAAACTTGCGCTATCGAACTGTTGCTGAAATCTGTTTTTTCCGTTGCTACAATGTCCGTCTTTTTCTCGCAGGACTGCATCAGCAGCCCGAGACTAAGAACGGGGATGGCGGTTATTTTAATTATGCTGAGTTTCATTAGTAGTCTTTTAAATGATTAAAATTAGAATTATGGCTCAGAGAACCAGCATCTTTTGGTATGATAATCTAATGCACTGGCGCCGATCCTGTTCAGTTCGTTCAGGTTCCAAACATATTCTGAATTGTATCTCGGACGTACCCTGTATACAGGTTTGCCTCCATTGTTTACAAAGATGGTGGCAGGCAGGGTGAAATCCCTGTACACCTGCTGCCCGGTATTTTCATCCAGGTCCTGGTAATGAAATCTTCTCATGTCCACCCATGTTTCAAAAGCACCATGGATATAGAGGGCGATGTATTTCTGCAGCATAATGTGCGTCATGGTAAAAGTGGCAGCAGAGGCCGGAATAACCGTTGTATTGGCCATGTAGGCGGCCTTCTTAGCCGGTGTGATCTCCATGCCGGCTGGTATATTAGCCGCAAAGGTGGTAGTGAGCATGTCAAAGTTCAGGCTTACGGCAGTGGTATAGGCGGTAAGCGCATCTCCTTTTAATCCTTTACGGTATAAAGCTTCTGCTTTCATGAACAATACTTCTGCGGCGGTGAGCACGGGGAACTCTGAAGCATTGCGGAAAACGTAACGGCAATTATTATCGTTGGGTGGTGCAGTATTGATAACACCGGATACCTGGCTTACCCCGTGAAAATTCTCAGGCCTGTCATTGGCTGTAATAACTGCCTGTCCGAGATTTGGCACCACTCCCTTAAAAGTACCGTTGGCATTCAGCCGAAGCAGGTATATGGCCCTTGGATCAGCAACACCCAAAAAAGCATTGTTGGCTCCGCTCATCAGGTTGGCAATAAAGGCCGATTGGCGGATGGAAGTTTCTGTACCTACTGCTGTGCTGCCGAGATTACCTCTCAGCGGACCGAAGAAATTAGCTGTACCGCTGATACCGGTATTGGCAAATTTTACCGTGGCATTATCTGCATTAGCAGTAATGGACCTGTCTGCATAATAAACAACAGAATCTGGATTGTAAAAGGACTTGTTACTTAAATGATTAAAAGACCTGGCAAGTATACCGTACACAAACTTTTTCCATTTGTTCACATCGCCGCCATAGAAATACTGATCGCCGATGGCCAGGTTAGTGGGGCTGGCGGCATCACCGGTATTATTCAGGTAATTAAGCGCTTCATGACATAAAGATCTTACATAGCCATATACTTCTTCCTGTGTGCCGTAGGTGAAAGTGAGCAGGCTGGAATTGAAAGCCTCATTGGTTGAAATAACTTCCCCATGATAATCGGAAAGGGTAAGCCAGCTCCAGGCAAAAATGGCTTTGCCCACTCCGGCATAATCCCATTTCTTTTCTTCAATGGCCCATTTGATCATGTTGTTGCAGTTTTGCCCAATATCATAAAAATGGGTCCTCCATACTGAAGCTGCATTATCACTGGCACCGGTCACACCGCCCATCTGGTCGTATTGTCCGCCACTGTTGGAAAAAACAAAGTTCTGGATATACTTGCCTACGAAACGGATATCATTCAGCGGGCCGTGGCCTGCTGAATTTCCAGCGAGTGTGGAAATGATGGGTGGAAGCAATTTCTCCACCGGAACCTTTACGTCTGCATTGGGATTGGCGTATGCCTCATCGATCTTTTTGGTACAACTGCTGAGCAGTGCCACAAAGAGGGCCATACTGGTGATTGCTAAAATATATTTTTTCATTGCTGATATTTTATTTGTCAATGTTTATCTGTTAAAAACCTGCCCTGATACCGAAGTTGATGCTTACAGGAGCGGGTACATTACCAAAGTCGAAGCCCCATCCGCCAACACCTCTGGTACCGGCTGTATTACCACTTACGGCTGGATCTGCCCCTGTGTAGTTGGTCATCAGGATCAGGTCATTCGCCGTAATAAATACGCCCAGAGATTTTACAAAGCCCAGTCTTTTCAGGGCTTCAGGCGACAAAGAATAACGTAAGGTAATATCTCTCAGTCTGAACCAGTTCACATCTTTTTCGATGAAGGCCTCTTCAGGCATCCGGGTAGTATAGAACTGCTGGTTATACGCAGGAATAATGGCAATGGTGTTAACAGTAGGGGTAGTGCTGTTTTGCAAACCATCATTGAGTACACCCTGTATCACTCTTGGTGTATACCTGTCGTCTGTTCTCTTGCTGATACCTTGTTGTGTCAGGTACATATCTGTACCATTAAAGATGTCGCCACCTACTTTCAGGTCCCAGAGGAAATTCAGGTTCCAGTTCTTATATCTAAAGGTATTTACCCAACCCAGTGTAAAGTTTGGATTACGGTCACCTCTTACTCTAAATGCAGATCCATCCACTACTGGCAATCCGTTGGCCGGATCGATCAGGATATCGCCATTGGCGTTGCGGGCATATCCAAAGGCGGTAATAGCCGTTGTAGGTCCGCCGGTTACCAATCCTCCGCGGGCATTGTTGAAGAGCCATGTATCAGAAATATAGAACTCAGGAACATTAGCAGGTAAAGAGATCACTTTATTTCTCATCCTGTTGAAGTTGAACTTCATGTTCCAGTTGAAACTCTTCCGTGCAATAGGAGTCACATCAAGGCTTATCTCCAATCCTTTGTTGCGTGTGGCACCTACGTTGATCGTGTTCAGTACATAGCCGGTACCGTAGCTGGCCCTGAAGTTCTCGGCAATTTGTTTTTCGTTCAACGTATTATAATAAGTAACATCAAATCCTACTTTGCTCTTAAAGAACCTCATCTCTGCGCCCACTTCATAGGTGCTTTGTATCTCTGGCTCCAGGAAGAAGTTATTGTTGGTAAAGCCATACGCATAACCGCCACCGCTCGATGTTACGTTATTGAACACTGATTGGTTGGCATAAGGCGCACTGGATCTTGCCGTACTGGCCAGCGAAGTACGCAGCTTCATATAGCTGAGTATATTGTTCTTCTTCATGGCAGGGAAGATATCACTAACGATAATGCTCATGCTTCCCGCAGGATAGTTATAGTTCCTGAAATCTTTGGGGAAAATGGAAGATTGTTCAAAGCGGTGAGAATAGGTCAGGAAGATCATGTTCTTAAAGTTCACAGAGAACTCACCAAAGAATGCAAGCTGACGGCTCAGCACATAGTTGGGAAGGCCTCCGGGAGGTAACAACCCTCTGTTCAGCCGCTGGCGGATAGAAGCCCTGGTGGAACTGCTGTCGCCTATCCACTGGTTGATCTGGTCCTGGGTAACTATAGCATTATTCTTCACCATCAGGCCGGCGCTGTTCACTGAGTCAACAATGTTGGTTCCGAAAACAGAGTATTGCTCTTTCCGGTAATCCTGCCACATGGTACCGCCCAATAACCGGAAGTTGAATTTACCAACTGATTTTTTGGCGGTAGCAGTAATGGTGTGATTATATCCTTTGTAATCTATATAATAGTTATCCTGCTGTCCACCGGTTCCCCTGGTAAGGATAGCAGAAAGCGGGTGATAGAAAGACCATCCATCAGTGCTGAACTTATCATACCCAAAGCGACCAGAAATGGTCAGCCATTTGAAAGGAGTGATATTAATACCAAAACTCGCCGTCATTCTGTCTGTTATATCATAGCCCCTGTTGAATTTCACATTGAAGAAGGGGTTGTCGATCTCTGAGTTAGGAGATGAACTGTACAACAATCTTTTGTTTCCGTTGGCATCCTGGAAATCCCTGGCGTCATCAGTGGTGGGCCAGATCATCAGGTTCAGCAAATATCCGCCAGCGCCTCTTTTAGGCTTGTCGTTCTCAGAATGGATATAAGTTATGGAAGGAGTGATCTCCACCCATTTGCCAAATTTGGTGTTGTTGGTTAATCTTATGGAGTATTTCTTAAAAACGTTTTCCGGTACCACACCTGTTTGATCAAGGAAAGAACCTGATAAGCGGAAGCTATAATTTTTCTTGCCATACTCAGCGGTCAAGTTATGTGTTTGTGAGAAACCAGTTTGAAAGAAATTGTCTATGTTATCAAACCGCGGTGTGTTTGCTCCATAAGCCGGGCCGAAATAAGAGAACAGGTTGTCGGACACACCATTAGTACCGGGGCTGAACTTGTTGGAGTATTCAGGAAACCGGGTGAGCTTAGACATACGGAACGCATTATCATACGTAACGCTGAATTTACCGTCTGTTTTACCTTTTTTAGTGGTAATAATGATGGCACCTGAACTTGCCTGGCTGCCATAAAGGGCAGTCGCTTCAGGGCCTTTCAAAACAGTGATACTCTCAATGTCGTTAGGGTTTAAGTCAGCGATCCTATTTGTATAGTCAGTGTTCCTGTTGGCAGTTTGGTTAATGTTCCTGGTGGAGTTTTCAACCAAGCCAAGACCGGAACCAGAGTTGCTGGTTTCATTCATAGTAGAGTTATCCATGATCACCCCATCTATAACGAAAAGGGGCTGGTTATCCAGGGCCATTGAGTTAAATCCTCTTAATACGATACTGCTGGAGGCACCGGCCTGTCCGCTGGTAGGATTGATCGTCAATCCGGCCACCCGGCCATTCAGGCCATTTAAAAAATTCTCTCTTTGTGTTTCTGCTACTTCAGCACCGGTTACTTTCTGGGCGGCGTAACCTAATTCC